>NZ_QETJ01000082.1:0-22229 GCF_003105095.1 Pseudomonas sp. NDM
TAGCGCTCACCTTTTTTGGGGGCGCTGCGCGCCCCAGCGGGAGCAAGCTCCCTCGCCACAATGGGTATGTGATCGTTCCCACGCTCTGCGTGGGAACGATCATTCAAGCCAAGTCAGTCTTCCTTGCGAACGGTCGCTACTTCATCAGCGCGAACCTTGACCTTGGCTCCGGAAATATCCTCGAACTCATAGAAGCCGTCTTCGGTCTTGGTCTTGGGCATGTCCTCGGTCAGGTATTGGGTACCGTTCTGCAGCGTCACCACGGTCTGGGTCGAACAGCCGCCCAGCGCCAACAGGGCTGCGACCGCTACAGGAATGCCCAGCATCTTGATTTTCATACCCACCTCTGACTCCTTGCTTGAATGTGATTGCGGGCATTGTCGGCCCTCTAACGCGGTTGGTGCCAGCATCGGCGGAAAAGTTCGATCACGGCGCGAAAAAAACACCATTGATCTTTTTCCGTTTGCGCCGGAGAGGGCTGAGCTGGTATCTGTACGCATAACCAGTGTTCGCTTGCCGTGGCTTTGAATTCCCGTGACCTCCAACCCTCTCGACGATCCGTTCTATTACCTCAACAACTTCCGGCAAGTGCTTGATTGGCTTGGACTTCGTTACGCCGATGTGATGAGCGCACGCGAACACGGCTTCATCCGCGACTTCAACACGCTGCCGCAAGCTTCGCAGGGATTGCTGGTGCGCATGGTCATGCGCAAGGGCATTCATTTTCGCGCGAGCAAACTCAACTATGTGGAAATCGGCGATATCGCTGAGGCGGCGCAGCCATTGCTCGGCCACGGCTGGCTCGACGAACACGCGGCGCTGACCCTCGCAGAACTGTTCGATGTTTTGCTCAAGGCCGAGCTGCTGCAGGCATTCGGCGCCTTCATAGAACAGCCGAAAGGGCGCAAGGATGAATGGCTGCCCTTGCTGGCTGACCAGTTCACCGAAGCGCAAACCCTGCGCGCCTGGGCCCCGCAACTGGCGGATCGGCTGTTCAGCCTGACCCTGATGGACCTTTGCGATCGCCTGCGGCTGATGTTCTTCGGCAATCTGTATCAGGACTGGTCGGAATTCGTGCTGGCCGACCTTGGCATCTTCACCTATGAAAAAGTCGAGTTCTGCGCTGATTCCCGAGGCCTGCGCAGTCGCGAAGACGTCGACGCCTGCCTGTTCCTGCATCAGTGCCAACTGCGTTTCGAGGCGGGTGAGCCGCTGGAGGAGATCGTCGAACAGATCAACGCCGTGCACTTCGACAACCCGTGGCTGCGCCGCCGGCAAGCCAAGGCGTTGTTCCAGATCGGCCAGTATGGCGAGCGCATCGGCGATTTCGCCCTGGCCCTGAGCGTTTACCGCGACTGCGCCTATCCGGGCGCGCGATTGCGGATGATCCGCGTGCTCGAACGCTGCGGCGAATATGCGCTGGCGCTGGAGCTCGGCACGCTGGCCGAACAGGCGCCGCAAAGTGCCGCCGAGCAGCAGGGCTTGCAACGCATTGTCCCGCGTCTGCGGCGCAAACTCGGTGGCCCGCCGCTCAAGCGAGCCAAGGCCAGAGCGGTCGAGCGCCTCGACTTGCACTTGCCACGCGTCGATCCGGCGCGGTCGGTGGAATTCCATGTGCAAGCGCACTTGCATGCCGATGACGGCCCGGTGCATTACGTCGAGAACAGCCTGATCAACTCGCTGTTCGGCCTGTTGTGCTGGCCGGCGATCTTCGCGCCGTTGCCGGGAGCGTTCTTCCACCCGTTCCAGCGCGGCCCGGTCGATCTGCTCAGCGAAGATTTCCTCGAGCGCCGCGCCGAGCTGTTTCAGGCGTGTCTGGACGAGCTCGACGACGGCCGCTACGCCGAGACGATCCGCCAGCGCTTTGTCGACAAATGGGGGATTCAGTCGCCGTTCGTGTTCTGGGGCGCGCTCAATGAAGCATTGCTTGAACAGGCGCTGGCCTGCCTTCCCGCTGACCACCTCAAGCACTGGTTCAAACGCCTGCTGCTCGACATCAAGGCCAACCGCGCAGGCATGCCGGACCTGATCCAGTTCTGGCCGCAGCACAAGACCTACCGGATGATCGAAGTCAAAGGCCCCGGCGACCGCTTGCAGGACAATCAACTACGCTGGCTGGAGTTCTGCCACGAGCACCAGATGCCGGTGGCCGTGTGTTACGTGCAATGGGCGGAGCAGAGCGCTTGAGTTACAGCGTCGCCGTCCGCGCCCTCTGCGAGTTCACCGCCAAGACCGGCGACCTCGACCTGCGCTTCACCCCCTCGCCGACGGCGCTGGAAGGCATCGTCGGGCATCGCACCGTGGCTTCGCGGCGCAGCGAGCAGTACCAGAGCGAAGTAGCGCTGCAGGGCGAGTTCGGCGAATTGCGGGTCAAGGGCAGGGCGGACGGCTACGACCCGGCGCAAAACTGCCTGGAGGAAGTGAAAACCTACCGCGGCGACCTGAGCAAGCAACCGGCCAATCATCGCCAGCTGCACTGGGCGCAGGCGAAGGTCTACGGCTGGTTGATGTGCGAGAAACTGCAACTGGAGCAGATCAATCTGGCGCTGGTCTATTTCGACATCGTCAGCGAAAAGGAAACCTGCCTGGTCGAAGCCCACAGCGCCGAAGCGCTGAAGAGGTTTTTCGCGCAGCAGTGCGCTTTGTTTTTGCAATGGGCCGAGCAGGAAATGGCCCACCGCGAAGCGCGCAATCTGGCCGCGCAGCAACTGGCGTTCCCGCACGCGGATTTTCGTCCTGGCCAGCGGCATCTGGCCGAGTCGGTGTTCAAAGCCGTCAGCACCGGGCGCTGCCTGATGGCCCAGGCGCCGACGGGCATTGGCAAAACCCTCGGCACGCTGTTTCCGATGCTCAAGGCGCTGGCGCCGCAGCAGCTGGACAAGGTGTTCTTTCTCACCGCCAAGACCCCGGGGCGCAAACTGGCACTGGATGCCTCTCAGGTGTTGTTCAGACAAACACCTGATTTGCCATTGCGGGTGATGGAAATGGTCGCCCGCGACAAGGCCTGCGAACACCCGGACAAAGCCTGTCATGGCGAATCCTGTCCGTTGGCCCAAGGTTTTTATGATCGCTTGCCGGCCGCCCGCGAAGCCGCCAGCCAGATCAACCTGCTGGATCAGGCAGCGATGCGTGAAGTCGCCGGGCAGCACAGCGTGTGTCCTTATTATCTGAGCCAGGAAATGGCCCGCTGGGCGGACGTCGTGGTTGCCGACTACAACTATTACTTCGATTTCAGTGCGCTGCTGTTCGGTCTCGCCCAGCTCAATCAGTGGAAAGTCGCGGTGCTCGCCGACGAGGCCCACAACCTCGTCGAGCGTGGCCGGCAGATGTACAGCGCCAGTCTCGACCAGTTCACCCTCGCCAGCGTGCGCAAAACCGCGCCGGCAGCGCTGAAGAATTCCCTGCAACGGGTCAACCGCGAATGGAACGCGCTGCATGCGCCGCAATTGGCGGCTTATCAGGCCTACGACAAAGCCCCGGACAAACTCCTGCAAGCCATTTCCCTGTGCTGCGCGGCCATCGGCGATTACCTCAATGAGCATCCGCAAGGCGTCGACAGCGGTTTGCAGAACTTCTATTTCGATCTGCTGCAATTCGCCCGGGTCGCCGAGCTGTACGACGAGCATTACCTGTTCGATATCAGCAAACGCGACCTCGACCGCAAGCGTCCGCTGTCGCAACTGTGCTTGCGCAACGTAGTGCCGGCGGCATTCATCGGCCCGCGCCTGACCGCGGCGCGCAGCAGCGTGCTGTTCTCGGCCACGCTGAGCCCGCGCAACTATTACGCTGACCTGCTCGGCACCCCCGCCGACACGGTGTGCATCGACGTCGAATCGCCGTTCAGTGCCGAGCAGTTGCAGGTGCACATCGTCAGCCAGATCTCCACCCGTTTCAACCAGCGCCAGGCCTCGCTGGAACCGATTGTCGAGTTGATCGCCCGCCAGTTCAGCGAGCGCCCGGGCAACTATCTGGCGTTCTTCAGCAGTTTCGATTACCTGCAACAGGTGGCGACATTATTGGCTGAGCGCCACCCGCAGATCACTCAGTGGCTGCAGTCGAGGGGCATGGCCGAGGGCGCGCGGCAGGCGTTTCTCGACCAGTTCAGCGCCGACAGCCAGGGCGTCGGGTTTGCGGTGCTGGGCGGGGCGTTCGGCGAGGGCATCGATCTGCCCGGCGCGCGGCTGATCGGTGCGTTCATCGCCACGCTGGGACTGGCGCAGCTCAACCCGGTCAACGAGCAGATGAAGCGGCGCATGGCCGCCATTTTTGGCGCCGGTTACGACTACACCTATCTGTACCCGGGGATGCAGAAAGTCGTACAGGCCGCCGGGCGGGTGATTCGCACCCGCGAGGATCGCGGCACGGTGATGCTCATCGACGATCGCTTTGCCGAAAGCCGCGTCAAGCAGTTGTTGCCGCGCTGGTGGGCGATCAAAAGCGAGCCGGCACTTTTCAAATCGGCGGATTCACGCATACTTCAGCCCATGACAGTGGCTGGTGAGTGTGATGAGTGAGAACAACAGAACCGCAGCGATCGACGACAGCCGTTTCCGGCTGCTGATCGACGCGGTTGTCGACTACGCGATCTACATGATCGATCCCGACGGTACCATCACCAGTTGGAACTCCGGCGCCAAGCGTTTCAAGGGTTACGAAGAAGCGGAAATCATCGGCGAACACTTTTCGCGCTTCTATACCCCTGAAGACCGTGCCAACGGCATGCCGCAACGGGCGCTGGACACCGCGATCCGTGAAGGACGCTTCGAAGGCGAGGGCTGGCGTGTGCGCAAGGACGGCACGCATTTCTGGTCGCACGTGGTGATCGACCCGATCATCGATCCCAGCGGCAAATTGCTCGGGTTCGCCAAGATCACCCGCGACCTCACCGACCGTAAAATGGCCGAGGAAACCCTCAAGCGAAGCGAACAGCAGTTCCGCCTGCTGGTGCAGGGCGTCACCGACTATGCGATCTATATGCTCAGTCCTGAAGGTTGCGTCAGTAACTGGAACCAGGGCGCGCAGCGCATCAAGGGTTACCTGCCGGAAGAAATCATCGGCCAGCATTTTTCGATTTTCTACACCCCCGAAGACCGCGAACTCGGCGAGCCCCAGCGTTCATTGGCAATTGCCACCCGCGAGGGCCGGTTCGAGAACCGCAGCTGGCGGATGCGCAAGGATGGCACGCGCTTTCTCGCTCACGTGGTGGTCGATGCGATTCGTGGCGACACCGGCACGCTGCTCGGCTTTGCCAAGATCACCCGCGATGTGACCGAGGCGCACGAAGCGCAGCAAGCCCTGGAAAAGACCCGCGAGGCGTTGTTCCAGGCGCAGAAGATGCAGGCGATCGGCCAACTCAGCGGCGGTATCGCCCATGACTTCAACAACCTGCTGACGGTGATTCTCGGCAACCTCGAGATCGTGCAGAAGCGCATCGGCGACGCGCCGAAAATCGCTCGACTGCTGGAGAACGCCACCCAAGGTGCCTTGCGCGGTGTCTCGCTGACCCAGCGCATGCTGGCCTTTGCCCGCCGCCAGGAACTGCAGACCGAATCGGTGGATATCCCGCAATTGGTGCAAGGCATCACCGGGCTCCTGCGCAGCTCGCTGGGGCCGGGGATTCGCATCGAAACGCGCTTCCCCGCAGATCTTCAGCCCGTGCTGGCCGACAGCAATCAGCTGGAACTGGCGATTCTCAATCTGGCGACCAATGCCCGCGACGCCATGCCCGATGGCGGCACGGTGGTCATCCAGGCGCAGGCGGAAGTGGTGCTTGAGCAAACTCATTCGACTTTAGCGGCGGGCCGTTACGTCTGCCTGAGCCTCATCGACAGCGGCGAAGGCATGGACGAAGCCACGCTGGCCTGCGCCCGCGACCCGTTCTTCACCACCAAGGGTTTGGGTAAGGGCACCGGGCTGGGCTTGTCGATGGTGCATGGCTTTATCGAGCAGTTGGGCGGGCGCTTTATTCTCAAGAGCGAGAAGGGTCGGGGCACCTCCGCCGAGCTGTGGATTCCGGTGGCGCTTGAGCGTCCGGTCAGCCGACCGGTCTATAGCAACGCGGCGCCCATTGCGGTGCCAAGGCTCAGTGTGCTGGTGGTCGACGACGACTCACTGGTGCTGACCAGCACCAGCCTGCTCCTCGAAGACCTCGGCCATCGCGTCATCGGTGCGACTTCCGGCGCCAAGGCGTTGGCGATATTCGATCAAGGCGAGGTGATCGATCTGGTGATCACCGACATGGCCATGCCGCACATGAGCGGCGCGCAACTGGCCCACGCGTTGCGCCTGCTCAAGCCGGATCTGCCGATCATTCTCGCCACCGGTTACGCCGAACGCCTCGAAGGTTTCGCCGCCGAACTGCCGCGCCTGCCGAAACCGTTCACCCAGTTGAATCTGGTGCAGATCATCGCCGAGTCGATGAAGTGACGCGCTGGTCGATCCGGCTGAACTAGTCTGGACGCGTGCCTTTCCAAAAGATCTTGTTCACTTTTGGAGGGCACGTCTCTTGCCTCGCATATTGACCCAGCCAAGCGCTGTTGAAGAAGCCTTGGCCGAACACGACGCCAAGATGTTTGGCTCACCCAAGGAGCGGCTGGATTTCTATCGCCGGGAAATCCAGTACGAAACCAGCATCCTCGCCAACCGCACCGACGCCTACCTGGCAGCGCAGTCGTTTCTGGTGATCGCCTTCGCCTCGTGCATGGCCAACCTCAATCCGGAGTGGGGCAAGATGTTCACCCTCGTCGTGCCGCCGTTTCTGGCATTGCTTGGCGTACTCAGCTCACTGAATGCCTGGCCGGGGATTCGCGCGGCTTACGACATCATCGATCACTGGCACTTCAAGCAGAGCCAGTTGCTGCACAGCGAGCCGGTGATGGGCGCGGCGTATGACGAATCGCCGCTGTTCAGTGAAATGGAATCGAGCCACAAGGGCTATCGCAAGTCGCTGCTGTTCTCGGTGCGCACGCCTTGGATCTTTGCGACGTTCTGGGTGATGTTGGGGGTGTATGCGGTGTTTATTCAGGTGACCAATCCTTGAGGTGGGTTGGTCGGGGGCAGGGGACAGGTGCTGGATTTTGTGGTGTCTGTGAGATCTTACCCCCTCACCCCAGCCCTCTCCCCCAGGGGGGCGAGGGGGAAAGGGAGCCGATTTTCACGTTTTTCAAAACTTGTAGTCGACTCGATTTTTCAGGTCGATGAATAACGAAAGAACACCCCGACCAGTCCCCTCTCCCCGAAGGCAAAAGGGAGCCGATCTCGGATGGATTCGAGAGGTGGTTCAGCGCGCGATATCTCGTCTGGCAAATTGATAAAGGCCTGAGTTCGGCGAGGTATTTCAGGTCGGTGCAATACGCAAGAACACCCCGGTCAGTCCCCTCTCCCTCCGGAGAGGGCTAGGGTGAGGGGCTTTTGACTTTTATCACGCCGTTTCCAGCTCACGCCGCGCAGTAACAGCATTCTGCAACGCCGCCGGAATCGGCGGGAAATCCTCATTCAGCACACACAGATGATCAATCGCATCTTCAAATTTCGCGTCGGCTTTCTTGCGCAGTGCCCGGTATTGCTCAAAGCGTTCGAAGTCGGTCGGTGTCTGTTCCAGCAGCGCGTTGGCCGCTCGGTTCAGTTCGTGGGCTTCTTCGAACAGTTGACGATTGCGTTCCAGAGCCAGTGCTCTGCAAGCCTTGATTTGCGCAGGAGTCGAGCATTCGTTCATGACTGTAACCTTGTTTGTGTCGGGGGTTCCGTTGACAGGCTATGCACCGCAGGGGAACCGAACCTGGCGGGCCGCGCTGGATGATTGGCGCGGTTAAAGTTGTGACTCTTGGGGCGCGCTCGGCGATCCATTTTTTTGCAGAAAAATCTTCGATGATTTCCGGCAAAACGCAGCGCCGGAAGAATCAGCTTTTTCGTTGCTTCAAGCTTTCATACCGCGCCAGCATCGGCTGTGTACTGATGCCATGCAGCAGGATGCTCAAGGCCACCACCGACAGGGTGAGGTCGGTGCAGACCTTGGCCACGTCGGAATCCAGTCCATGGTTCAGCGCGAAGAACAGATAAAACAGGCTGCCGATGCCACGTATGCCGAACCAGCCGATCAACAAACGCTGCGGCCCGCTGAGCAGCTTGCCCCACGGCATCAGCGCCACGCTCAACGGACGGATCAGGCAAAACAGCACGGCGCCGATCCACAGCGCCCGCCAGTCCCAATGCGCTATCAGCACGACGCCGAGCAAGGTCACTAGAAACACCTCCATCGCCCGCTCGACCAGACTGCCGAAAGCGAGCATGTCGCCCATCATGATCCCCGCCGCGACCTGACTGTCTGCCAGCTGTTCGGTGTCGCCATGCACAGCGTTCTCCGGTTCGACGTTCTGATGGCCGACCACCGGCTGCACCAGATGTTCGGCCGGTACTTCGGTAATGCCGGTGGATTTCACTTCTTCCTGACGCAAGCCGAGGCCGGCGGCAAACACTGCAAGGAAGCCGTAGCCGCCAATGGCGTCGGCGACCACGTAGGACAGCGCGATCAGCGCGAGGGTCAGGTAATCGTTGGGGCCGAGAGTGCTGTCCTCGTTGTGGATGCGTAGTGACAGCGCGATGCGGCCGATGCCGCGGCCCATCCAGTAACCGGTGAGCAGACCCGCCGGCACCGCCCACAACAGACTGCGGATCACCCAGTGCTGCCACTCGCCGGCGCTGCCGTCACCATGGAGCAACAGCAAGCCGAGAATCACGAAAGGGAAGGCCACGCCATCGTTGAGACCAGCCTCACCGGACAGGCCGAAACGCACGCTGTCGACGTCCTGCGCATCGTTGACCTGCACCAGCGCCGCGAGCACCGGATCGGTCGGCGCCAGCATCGCGCCGATCAGCAGCGAAGGTCCCCATGCCAATTGCAGGCCCCAGTGCAGCAACAGGCAGACGCCGATGATCGTCAGGATCATCACCGGACCCGCCAGGCCGAACGCAATGCGCCAGGTTTTGTTGGTCAGTGGCAAACGCAGCTTCAGCCCGCAGACGAACAAGGAAAAGAGCACCGCGACTTCCGTCAGGTGCTCCATCCACAACGACGATTCTTCCAGCGACAGTTTCAGCAGGTTGAGACCGCTCGGACCGATGGCGATGCCCAGCAACAGGCACACCGCTGAGGTGGTGACCGGCATCCAGCGCAACCACGACGACGTCAGGGCCAGCATCAGCAGCACGGCGCCGAGCACCGCAACCCATACGCCGAAACTCATGACCGCTCACTGCAATGAATGTTCAAGGACAGGCGCACCGGGTCAGCTCACGGTCGTGCGCAGGTATTCGGGGATTAGCACGTTGAACCACAGCAGGATCATCGACACCAGCATGGTCACCAGCACCAGCAGGCCAACGCCCCACACGCACGCCGAATACAACAGGCCCTGTTCCTTGCGCTCATGCATGAACGTCGGCAGGCCGACGAACAGCAGGAATGTCGAGTAGATCGACGCCGCACCGAGTACCAGAATCGCCAGCCAGCGGCTCGGATACAGCCCGGCGATCCCGGCGATGAAAAACGGCGTCACTGTGTAAGCGGCAAAACCGATGCATTGATTCAGCGTCGGGCGCGCATCGAATGAACGCGACATCCAGCGAATGAAGCCGCCCATGATCGCCACCCCGGCAACAATCGTCACGTACAGCAGCACGCTCAATTGCAGGGCGCTGGCCGTACTCAGGCGCACGTTTTCACCCACGGCGAGGCTCCAGCCGACATAGGTCGTGCCGATGAACAGGCACACGGCCGGAATCAACGCGAGCAACAGCAAATGGGCGAGGTAATGGCGGGGATGGGTTTCTTCTTCGCGGCGGATATCGGTCCAGGCGAAGTTGGGTTGGGTGAAGAGTCTGACGAGGGGGGCGGACATGACAACCTCCTGTTCCTGATGGCCCGTAGGCGCTTACAGGTATGGAGGGATGTCATGCCGCTCGGGTTCAGTTTTTCTGCTGCACGGTTACAGCATCGGTTTGCCGCCGGTCACGCCATAGCGCTGGCCGGTGATGTAGCTGGCTTCGTCAGAGGCCAACAGCACGTAGATCGGTGCGACTTCCACTGGTTGGCCAGGACGGCCGAGCGGGGTGCTGCCGCCGAAGTTCTGTACTTCTTCATCGGGCATGGTCGAGACGATCAGCGGTGTCCAGATCGGGCCGGGCGCGACGCTGTTGACGCGAATTTCCTTGGGCCCGAGCATTTGCGCCAGGCCACCGGTAAAGTTGGCGATAGCGCCTTTGGTGGTGGCGTAGGCCAGCAGGGTCGGCTTGGGCAAATCTGAGTTGACCGAGCTGGTGTTGATGATCGACGAGCCGGGACGCATGTGTTTGATCGCCGCCTGGCAGATCCTGAACATGGCAGTGATGTTGACGTCGAAGGTCATCACCCATTCGTCATCGGGGATTTCTTCGAAGTTCTCGTGGGTCATCTGGAATGCGGCGTTGTTGACCAGTATGTCGATACGGCCGAAGCGCTCGACGGTCTGGTCGACCAGCGCCTGGCATTGAGCCTTCTCGGCAATGTCGCCCGGCAGCAGGATGCACTGACGCCCGGCCTGTTCGACCCAGCGTGCGGTTTCCTTGGCGTCCTCGTGTTCATTCAAGTACGCCACGGCGACGTCGGCACCTTCACGGGCGAAGGCAATCGCCACCGCGCGACCAATGCCGCTGTCGGCACCAGTGATCAGCGCGATCTTGCCGGCGAGGCGGCCGGAACCGACGTAGCTTTGCTCACCGCAGTCTGGATACGGTTCCATTTTGCGTTGCGAGCCGGGTACCGGTTGGGCTTGTTTCGGGAAAGGTGGTTTTGGATAGTCAGTCATCGCAGGGTCTCCTGATTTCAAGGCCAGTGTTCCGGGTTGACCCGGCGGGTTTGCCTTGAGTTCGATCGGATTTGCGCTGGATTTCTGCTGAACACCGGTCCCCTTGTAGGAGTGAGCCTGCTCGCGAAAGCGGTCTGTCAGCCAGGATTAGGTGACTGACAGACCGCTATCGCGAGCAGGCTCACTCCTACAGGGGATCTGTTTGAGCTCAGAGATTGCGGTTGGTCAGCGCCCGCTCCATGCGCGCAATCCCTTCTTCGAGCAACGCCCGCGGGCAGCCGAAATTCAAGCGTACGAACTGCTGATGAGCGTCGCCAAAATCCAGTCCGGCACTCAGCCCGACCTTGCCCTGTTCAAGGAAGAACCGCTGCGGATCCCGCAGGTCCAGCGCCGTGCAATCGAGCCACGCCAGATACGTGCCCTGCGGCACATTGATGGTCACGCCCGGCAGGCGCGTGCGCACGGCGTCCACCAGCCAGTCGCGGTTGGCCTGCAGGTAGGTTTTCATTTCAGCGAGCCACGGCCCGGCTTCGCTGTAGGCGACACGGGTGGCTTCCATGCCCAGCGGATTGACGCTGTCGACCATGCCACAGCGGGCGTGGTTGACGCGTTCGCGCAGGGTGGCGTCCTGGATGATCATGAACGAGGTCTTTAGACCGGCGATGTTGTACGCCTTGCTCGCCGACATCAGGGTGATCGTGCGTTTGGAAATTTCCGGACTCAGCGACGCGGTGGGAATGTGTACGCGGCCGTCGAAGCACAGTTCGGCGTGGATTTCGTCGGAGATGATCCACGCGTTCTGCGCTGCACAAATGTCCGCCACTGCCTGCAATTCTGCGCGGTCGAAGACCTTGCCGATCGGGTTGTGCGGGTTGCTCAGCAGCAGGGCGCCACCGCCCTCGAGCGCCTCACGCAAAGATTCCAGCGGCGTGGCGTAAGTGCCATCGGCTTGGGCGTCGAATTCCAGCTCGACCTTGTTCAGACCCCAATGTCCCGGCGCATGGCGCAGCGGCGGATAGTTCGGCGTTTGCACGACGACATTCTGCTGTGCCTGCACCAGCGCCTTGAGCGCCATGTTGAAGCCCGACTCCACGCCCGGCAGGAAAATCAGTTCCTGCGGTTTGACCCGCCATGCGTACTTGTTCCAGAGGTCGGCGACGATGGCTTCACGCAGGTTGTCCTGCGCCACGCTGTACCCGAGCAGCGGGTGCAGCAGGCGCTGCTGCAAGGCTTCGATGATGACCGGTGGCGCGGCGAAATCCATATCAGCGACCCACATCGGCAACACATCGGCCGGGTAGCGGCTCCACTTGGTGCTGCCGGTGTGGTGGCGGTCGAACAGCTGATCAAAATCGAAAGTCATGCGCGGTCTCGTCAAGGCGGGATTGGTCCTGGCGGACATTCTATGCGCAACGCCATCTGTGTGGGAGCGAGCCTGCTCGCGAATACGTCGGGTCAGGCAGCATCGAGTTGAATGACCCACCGCTTTCGCGAGCAGGCTCGCTCCCACAGGGGGTGTGTACTGGCTGGAAATCCGGGCCAGACTCCCGACGGTCGGTTTTCACACAATCGGCAAGGTCTTTGTCTACAGTGAAAAGGTCGGCGCCAAGGCGTCGCAACCGTGATTGTCCAGATAAAGCCCGGCGCAAGTACCGGGTTCCACCTGATCAGGAGTGCACGATGGATCTCACCCGTCGTCAGTTCTTCAAGGTCGCCGGTATCGGCCTTGCAGGCTCAAGCCTGGGCGCGTTGGGCATGGCCCCGACGGCGGCCTTCGCCGAGCAGGTGCGTCACTTCAAGCTCGCCCACACCCGTGAAACCCGCAACACCTGCCCGTATTGCTCGGTCGGTTGCGGTTTGATCATGTACAGCCAGGGCGATGCCGGCAAGAACGTGGCGCAAAACATCATTCACATCGAAGGCGACGCCGACCACCCGGTCAATCGCGGCACCCTGTGCCCGAAAGGCGCGGGCCTGCTCGACTTCATTCACAGCCCCGGCCGCTTGCAGTACCCGCAGGTGCGCAAGCCCGGCAGCAATGAATGGACGCGCATCGGCTGGGACGAAGCTCTTGATCGTATCGCCGACCTGATGAAGGCCGACCGCGACGCCAATTTCATCGAGAAAAATGCCGACGGGCAAACGGTGAATCGCTGGCTGACCACCGGTTTTCTCGCGGCGTCGGCGGCCTCCAACGAAGCCGGCTATATCACCCAGAAGGTGATTCGCAGCCTCGGCCTGCTGGGGTTCGATAACCAGGCGCGTGTCTGACACGGCCCGACGGTGGCAAGTCTTGCCCCGACGTACGGCCGTGGTGCCATGACCAATACCTGGACCGATATCGCCAACGCGAATCTGATCCTGGTAATGGGCGGCAACGCAGCAGAAGCGCATCCGTGCGGCTTCAAATGGGTGACCGAGGCCAAGGCGCATAACGCCGCGCGGCTGATCGTCGTCGATCCGCGTTTTACCCGGACCGCTTCGGTGGCCGACTATTACGCGCCGATCCGCACCGGCACCGACATTGCCTTCATGGGTGGGTTGATCAATTACCTGCTGACCGAGGACAAGATCCAGCACGAATACGTGCGCAACTACACCGACGTGTCGTTCATCGTCAAAGCCGGCTATGGCTTCGAAGACGGCTTGTTCAGCGGTTATGACGCGAAGAAGCGCAGCTATACCGACAAGTCCGGCTGGGGCTACGAGTTCGCCGAAGACGGTTTCGTCCGCGTCGACCCGACCCTGCAAGACCCGCGCTGCGTCTATCAGTTGATGAAGCAGCATTACAGCCGCTACAACATCGATCTGGCGAGCCAGATCTGCGGCATGCCCGTCGACGCCATGCAGAAAATCTGGGAAGAAATCGCCACCTGCTCGACACCGGGCAAGACCATGACGATTCTCTATGCGCTCGGCTGGACGCAGCACTCGATCGGCGCGCAGATCATCCGCAGCGCGGCGATGGTGCAACTGTTGCTGGGCAACGTCGGCATGCCCGGCGGCGGAGTCAATGCCTTGCGCGGGCATTCGAACATTCAGGGCCTGACCGACCTCGGCCTGCTGTCCAACGCCTTGCCCGGCTACCTCACTCTGGCCAGCGACAGTGAGCAGGACTACGGCCAGTTCATCTTCAAACGCACGCAGGTGCCGCTGAGACCGGGGCAACTCTCGTACTGGCAGAACTACAGCAAATTCCACGTCAGCCTGATGAAGTCCTGGTACGGCGCCAACGCCACCGCCGAGAACAACTGGCTGTTCGACCATTTGCCGAAGCTCGACATCCCCAACTACGACGTGTTGAAAATGTTCGACCTGATGAGCCAGGGCAAGGTCAACGGCTACTTCTGCCAGGGCTTCAACCCGATCGCCGCGTTGCCGGACAAGAACCGGGTAATGGGCGCACTGGCCAAGCTCAAGTGGCTGGTGGTGATGGACCCGCTGGCCACGGAAACCTCAGAGTTCTGGCAAAACGTCGGGCCGTACAACGACGTCAAAACCGAGGAAATCCAGACCGAAGTCATTCGCCTGCCAACCACCTGTTTCGCCGAGGAGGATGGCTCACTGGTCAACAGCAGCCGCTGGCTGCAATGGCACTGGAAAGGCGCCGACGGCCCCGGCGAAGCGCAGACCGACATCCGCATCATGAGCGAACTGTTCCTGCGTCTGCGCCAGCGCTATCAGACCGAGGGCGGCAAGTTTCCCGATCCGCTGCTCAAGCTGTCGTGGCCATACAAGATCCCCGACGAGCCTTCGCCAGAAGAACTGGCGCGGGAAATCAACGGCACCGCCGTCAGCGATTTCACCGATGCCAGCGGCGTCACGGTCAAGGCCGGCACGCAACTGGCCGGCTTCGGATTGCTCAAGGACGACGGCAGCACCGCGTCCGGTTGCTGGATCTTCGCCGGCAGTTGGACCGAGGCTGGCAACCAGATGGCCCGCCGCGACAATGCCGACCCGTTCGGCATGCACCAGCATCAGGGCTGGGCCTGGGCGTGGCCGGCCAATCGGCGGATTCTCTACAACCGCGCCTCATCGGACCCGGCGGGCAAGCCGTGGGATCCGAAAAAGCGTCTGGTGTGGTGGAACGGCAAGACCTGGACCGGCACCGACGTGCCGGACTACAAGGCCGACGTGCCGCCGGAAGCCGGGATGAATCCGTTCATCATGAACCCCGAAGGCGTGGCGCGGTTCTTCGCCGTCGACAAGATGAACGAAGGGCCTTTACCCGAGCACTACGAGCCGTTCGAGACGCCGATCGGCATCAACCCGCTGCATCCGCAGAACAAGAACGCCACCAGCAATCCGGCGGCGCGGATCTTCGATTCGGTCTGGGAAACCCTCGGTGAGGCCAAGGACTACCCGTACGCCGGCACCAGCTACCGGCTCACCGAACATTTCCACTTCTGGAGCAAGCACTGCAAGTTGAACGCGATTGCCCAGCCCGAGCAGTTCGTGGAAATCGGCGAAGTGCTGGCGAACGAGAAGGGCATCGCTGCCGGTGATCGCGTGCGGGTCAGCTGCAAACGCGGCTTTATCGAAGCGGTCGCGGTGGTGACCAAACGCATCCGGCCGCTGCAGGTCAACGGCCAGGTCGTGCATCAGATCGGCATCCCGCTGCACTGGGGATTCACCGGCCTGACGCGCCACGGTTACCTGACCAACACCCTGGTGCCGTTCCTCGGCGATGGCAACACTCAGACCCCGGAATCCAAGTCATTCCTGGTCAACGTGGAGAAACTGTAAATGGCCAGCCAAGACATCATTGCCCGCTCGGCCACTACCACGGTGCCGCCGTCGGTGAGAACCCAGCAGGGCGTTGCCAAGCTGATCGACACCACCAAATGCATCGGCTGCAAGGCTTGCCAGGTCGCCTGCTCGGAATGGAACGAGCTGCGCGACGAGGTCGGTCACAACCACGGCACCTACGACAATCCGCAGGACCTGACGGCGGACTCATGGACGCTGATGCGCTTCACCGAGCACGAAACCGACGCCGGCAACCTTGAATGGCTGATCCGCAAGGACGGCTGCATGCACTGCGCCGAGCCCGGTTGTCTGGCCGCGTGCCCGAGCCCCGGCGCGATCATCCAGCATGCCAACGGCATCGTCGATTTCGATCAGGACCACTGCATCGGTTGCGGCTATTGCATCACCGGTTGCCCGTTCAACATTCCGCGCATTTCGCAGAAAGATCACAAGGCCTACAAATGCACGCTGTGTTCCGACCGGGTGGCGGTGGGGCTGGAGCCGGCCTGCGTGAAAACCTGCCCGACCGGCGCCATCGTTTTCGGCACCAAGGAAGACATGAAGGAACACGCCGCTGAACGCATCGTCGACCTGAAAAGCCGTGGTTTTGAAAACGCTGGTTTGTACGATCCAGCCGGGGTCGGCGGCACCCATGTGATGTATGTGCTGCACCACGCCGACACGCCGAAAATCTATGCCGGCCTGCCGGATCACCCGGCGATCAGTCCGCTGGTGGATTTGTGGAAAGGCATCAGCAAACCCCTCGGTCTGTTGGCGATGGGGGCGGCGGTGCTGGCCGGGTTCTTCCACTACGTGCGCATCGGCCCGAATCGTGTCGAGGAAGATGAACAGCCGCCAGCGCCTGACACCTCGGTGCACGTGGTCGACCCGGCGGTGCACACCTTCGATCCACGCGGGGAGGAGCGGCCATGAGCAACAAGACGATCCTGCGTTACAGCGCCAACCAGCGCACGAATCACTGGCTGGTGGCGATCCTGTTCTTCCTGGCCGGGTTGTCGGGGCTGGCGTTGTTTCATCCGTCGCTGTTCTGGCTGAGTAATCTGTTCGGCGGCGGCACCTGGACGCGGATCCTGCACCCGTACATGGGCATCGCCATGTTCGTGCTGTTCCTCGGCCTGGTGTTCAGCTTCTGGCGCAGCAATTTCCTCATCGCCAACGACCGGCAGTGGTTGCGGCGGATCAATCGGGTGATGGTCAACGACGAAGAAAGCGTGCCGCCGGTGGGCAAGTACAACGCCGGGCAGAAGCTGCTGTTCTGGACTTTACTGTTGTGCATGCTCGCGTTGTTGTTCACCGGGCTGGTGATCTGGCGCGCGTGGTTCAGTGCGTATTTCGGCATCACCACGATCCGCTGGGCCATGTTGTTGCATGCGCTGGCCGGGTTCGTGCTGGTGCTGAGCATCATCGTGCACATCTACGCCGGTTTGTGGATCAAGGGTTCGGTCGACGCCATGCTGCATGGCTGGGTCAGCCGGCCGTGGGCGAAAAAACACCATGAACTGTGGTACCGCGAGGTGACCCGCGACGAACAGCCTCGGGACCTGCCCGAGCGACCGCTGACGAAAAAGGGCTGACTTTTGCCAAGCATTCTTGAACCTGGGGAAATCGAGGCGGCGGCCAGTTCGCCGCCGTTTCTGTATCTGCCGCCGTGTGACCTGTTTGCCCTGCGCGCTGAGCGCCTTGAGCGTCTGGCCGAGGGCAACGGGTTGGCGGATTATCTGCGGTTGATGGCCGGATTATGCCGGGCACAGCAGCAGGTCTTCGACGATCCGCCGCTCACCGCGCCGTTTGATGCGCAGCGTTTCGAAGCCTGTCAGCAACACGGTCTGCCACCATTCGCGGCAGATACCTTGGTGCGCGAAGAGGCCTGGCAGCCGTGGCTCGACGCCTTGCTGCAGCGCTACGCGCCCGCGGATCAGCCTGCTGTCATCGACGCGCTGGACAGCCTGCGCGCCGCCAGTCCCGGCCAGTTGCGCGCCTGGGCGGTGGCGCTGGTCAGCGGCCAGTATTCGCTGGTGCCGGCAGCGCTGGTGCCTTTTCTCGGCGCGGCCCTGCAAACCGCGTGGAGCCACTGGTTGCTCAGCGTGCCGAATCTGCAACTCAAACCCGGCGACAGCCTCAGCCAATGCCCGGCCTGCGGTTCGCCGGCCATGGCCGGGGTGATTCGCCATCGCGGCAAGCACAACGGATTGCGTTATCTGGTGTGTTCGCTGTGTGCCTGCGAATGGCACGTGGTGCGGGTCAAGTGCGTGTATTGCGAGCAGAGCAAGGGCCTTGAATATCTGAGCCAGGAAGACGACCGGCACAGCGCCGAGCAGGCGCCACTGCGCGCCGAAGTCTGCCCGAGCTGCAACAGCTACCTGAAATTGCTCTACCTGGAGAACGACGCCGAAGCCGAGGCGTTGTCGGCGGATCTCGGCAGTTTGCTGCTGGACATGCGTCTGGCCCAGGACGGTTATCAGCGTCTGGCACCCAATCTGCTGCTGGCGCCGGGAGACGAATGACGAGTGCAGAAACTGTGGGAGTTCAAGCCTGGTCCCACAGATGTTGTGCCGGACCACAAAGCCCGGTCAGCCACAAATCCCGTAGGAGCGAGCCTGCTCGCGAAGGCGTCAGGTCAGCCACATCCACCCTAGCTGACACACCGATTTCGCGAGCAGGCTCACTCCTACAGGGATTGACGGAGACCAACTATCCTCATTCCACCCCGAATCTCTGTGGGAGCTGGCTTGCCAGCTCCCACAGATGTTGCGCCGGACCACAAATTCCGGTCAGCCACAAATCCCCTGTGGGAGCGAGCCTGCTCGCGATGGCGTCAGGTCAGCCACCTCCACACCAACTGACAAACCGTTTTCGCGAGCAGGTCAGTCACCTCCACACCAACTGACAAACCGTTTTCGCGAGCAGGCTCACTCCCACAGGGATTGGCTGCGTGCACTCATTCTGCAGGCCGCCACAAAACAATGTGGGAGCGAGCCTGCTCGCGATGGCGTCAGGTCAGCCACATCCACACTAACTGACACACCGCATTCGCAAGCAGGCTCACTCCCACAGTGCGTCTACACTTCTGAAACCCTTGTGGGAGGGAGCTTGTTCCCCAAGGGGCTGTTTCAGTCGAATCAGGAGTGGCTGATGTCTTCCAGCGTTGCCCTGCGGTTGCCGTCCATTGATGGCTTGTTGCGTCACCCGGCGTGCGCGCCGTTGGCCGAGCGTTACGGCCGGGATTCGTTGCTGACGGGGCTGCGTCAGTTGCTCGATGAGCTGCGTCCCGGCGTGTTGAGCGGGCAATTGTCCGCCGTTGAAATCGGTGCCGAAGTCCTCGCCGGTCGCGTCGGCGAACGCTTGGCGCAACAGCAGCGCAGTCAGGTGCGCCGGGTATTCAATCTCACCGGCACGGTGCTGCACACCAACCTCGGCCGCGCCTTGTTGCCGGACGAAGCCATCGAAGCGGTGCAAATGGCCGCACGTTATCCGCTCAATCTGGAGTTCGATCTGGCCAGCGGCAAACGCGGTGATCGCGATGATCTGATCGAAGGCCTGATCCGCGAACTGACCGGTGCCGAGGCCGTTACCGTGGTCAACAACAATGCCGCTGCGGTGCTGCTGACCCTCAACAGCCTCGGCGCGCGCAAGGAAGGCATCATCTCCCGCGGGGAACTGATCGAGATCGGCGGCGCGTTCCGCATCCCCGACATCATGGCCCGCGCCGGCGTGCGCCTGCACGAAGTCGGCACCACCAATCGCACCCATGCCCGTGACTACGAGGCTGCCATTGGCCCGCGCAGCGGTTTGATCATGCGCGTGCATGCCAGCAATTACAGCATCGAAGGTTTCACCGCGCGGGTTCCCACCGCTGAATTGGCCGCGTTGGCGCACGCCCATGGCTTGCCATTGCTGGAGGACCTGGGTAGCGGCAGCCTGCTCGACCTGACCCGCTGGGGCTTGCCGGCAGAACCGACGGTACGCCAGGCGCTGCTGGACGGTGCGGATATCGTCACCTTTAGCGGCGACAAATTGCTTGGCGGCCCGCAGGCCGGGTTGATCGTCGGGCGCAAAGAGCTGATCGCGAAGATCAAGAAGAACCCATTGAAGCGTGCGCTGCGCGTCGACAAGTTGACCTTGGCCTCGCTGGAAGCGGTGCTGGGTTTGTATCGCGATCCGGATCGCCTCGCTGAACGTTTGCCGAGTCTGCGGCTGTTGACCCGTCCGCAGGCTGACATCTGCGCTCAGGCGTCACGTTTGCAGCCCTTGCTGGCTGAAATCCTGGGGTCGGTCTGGCAGGTCAGCGCAGTCGAGGCCCTGGGCATGATCGGCAGCGGCAGCCAACCGGTGGCGCGCCTGCCGAGTGCGGCACTGTGTTGCCGCCCGCAGGTGTCCAAGCGCTGGCGCGGGCGCTATCTGTTGAATCTGGAAGCGGCGTTGCGCGCGTTGCCGATTCCGGTGCTTGGGCGTATCGACGACGATGCGCTTTGGCTCGATCTGCGTCAGCTCGACGATGAGCCCGCGTGGCTGGCGCAGTTGCCGCAATTGCAGGTCGACCGGTGATCGTCGGCACGGCGGGGCACATCGACCACGGCAAGACCTCGCTGTTGCAGGCGCTGACCGGCCAGACCGGCGACCGCCGCCCGCAGGAGCGCGAACGCGGCATGACCATCGACCTGGGTTATCTCTATGCCGAACTTGAACCTGGCGCGGGCCTCACCGGGTTCATCGACGTCCCCGGCCACGAGAAATTCACCCACAACATGCTCGCCGGCGCGCAGGGCATTGATCTGGTGTTGCTGGTGGTCGCGGCGGACGACGGCGTGATGCCGCAGACCCGCGAGCATCTGGCGATCGTCGAACTGCTCGGCATTCCCCGCGCGTTAGTGGCGATCACAAAATGCGACCGGGCCGGGACGGGCAGGGTGGAAGAGGTGCAGCGTCAGGTGCTCGACCTGCTCGCGCCCGGGCCTTTTGCTGATGCGCCGATCTTTACCGTGTCGAGTGTGAGCGGGCAGGGTGTCGACGAACTGCGCGCGGCTTTGTTGCACGCCCAAAAAGACGTGCTGGCGCGCAGTTGTGAGGGCGGGTTTCGTTTGGCGATTGATCGGGCGTTCAGCGTGGCTGGCGCGGGAATTGTGGTCACGGGCACGGCGCTGTCGGGGACTGTCGCGGTGGGCGACAGACTGGTTCTGGCGCCTGCCGGCAAATCGGTACGCATCCGTGGACTGCACGCGCAAAACCAAACTGCTGAACGGGCCTTCGCCGGCCAACGCGTGGCGTTGAACCTCAGCGGCGATCGTCTGGAGCTGGCGCAGATCCACCGTGGCCAATGGCTGCTGGCAGACTGGCTGCACGCCCCGACCCAGCGCATCGACATCGAATTTCAGCTGTTGCCCGGCGAGCGCACCTTCGAACACTTCCACCCGGTGCATCTGCACCTCGGCACCCAGGACGTCATCGCCCGCGTCGCCTTGCTGCAAGGCCCGCGCCTGAGTTCCGGCGAGCGCATGTTCGCGCAACTGCTGATCAACGCGCCGGTGCACGCGGTGAAGGGCGATCGATTGATCCTGCGCGACGCCAGCGCCCAGCGCACCCTGGGCGGCGGCGTCGTCCTCGACCCGTTCGCCCCGGCCCGCCAACGCCGCAGCCCCGAACGTCTGGCGCAACTGCAAACCCTCGCCCTCAGCGTCGGTCTCGAACAAGCCTTGCCAGCGCTGCTCAACCACAGCCCCGGCGGCCTCGACCCGCGACGCCTCGAACGCCAGTTCAATCGCCCGCGCGCGCAGTGGACGCTGGCGGAAAACATCCGCCTGATCGACACCCGCCAAGGGCCGCTGCTGTTCAACGTCCAGCGCTGGGGCCAGTTGAAATTCAATTTGCTCGAACAATTGGCGCGGTTTCACGAACAAGAACCCGACCAAATGGGCCCTGACCGCGATCGCCTGCGACGCTTCAGCGCCCTGGCACTGGAACGTTCGACGTTTGTCAGTTTGCTGGATGAATTGCTCAGCGCGGGCTCGATCCTCGCCAATGGTCCGTGGTTGCATCTGCCCGATCATCAGGTGCGCCTGAATGCCGACGACGAAATCCTCTGGCAGCAATTACAGCCGTTGTTCGAACAGGCCGGTTTCGACCCACCGTGGGTGCGCGACGCGGCGAAAATGCTCGGCGAAGATGACGCCAGCGTCCGCCTGCTGCTGCGCAAACTGGCACGGCTGGGGCTGATGCACCAAGTGGTGCGCGACCTGTTCATCAGCGACATCGCCGTGCGGCAAATGGCGGCGTTGTTGCTGAAACTCGCTGAAGAAAATCCGTCGATCCAAGTGACAACCTTCCGCGATGCGCTAGGCTTGGGACGCAAACGCTGCATTCAGTATCTGGAGTATTTCGACCGACTCGGCCTGACCCGTCGCCTCGGCGAATCCCGCCAGATCCGCCGCGACAACGCGCTGGCTCACGCCGACGCGCAATGAGTTCAAGGAAGGCAATCGCGCCCGGTGGCGCGGCCGGGCTTCAAACCCGGTTGGGGACGGCATCCGTTCCCGGGCAGGTTCGACTCCGGCTGCCTTCCGCCAGTTTTCAAAAGCAAAAGATCGCAGCCTTCGGCAGCTCCTCCACCGATTCGTAGGAGCT
>NZ_QETJ01000083.1:0-22155 GCF_003105095.1 Pseudomonas sp. NDM
CTGCTCGCGAAAGCGCCTGTTGATTCACTCAAGAGTTTCCAGACTGCCACCCAACGCCAGATTCACCGCCAACCAGCCATTCACCGCCGCTTCGCCAGCCTCGGCAAATACCCGTTCCAGCAATTTCACCTGTTCCCGGCGCAGTGCCTGCTCGAACTTCGCACCTTCCGCCGTCAGCTCCAATAGCCGCTTACGCTTGTCCGTCTGTGAAGCGACACTGTCGACCAGATGCATTTCCTGCAACTGGCGCAGCGGCATGTTCAATGCCTGTTTGCTTACGCCGAGTAAAGCCAGCAACTCCTTCACGCTCAGGTTCGGATAGCGCGCGATGAAAAACACAATGCGCTGATGCACCCGTGAGAGGCCGCGGCGCTCGAGCATTTCATCAGCCTTGGCCGTGAACGCCTGGTAGCCGAAGAAAAACGCTTCCATGGCCTGTTGCTGACTGGTGGGATTTTTAAGGTCAAACATATTGACGTACTCGCTTACGCTGCCGTAATTTCAGTCAAACAGTTTGACTCATTTTCCGCATGCCTTGCTACGGTGACCTCAATGGCTTTTTCCGAACGTGTCTCACGCCTCAAAAGTTCCTTGATCCGAGAAATCCTTGCGGCGGCCCAGCGTCCGGAGGTGATGTCGTTCGCTGGCGGTTTACCCGCTGAAGCGATGCTGCCGAAAGTGGACTGGGCCGAGATGCCCATAGCGCTGGGCCAGTACGGTATGAGCGAAGGCGAGCCGGCATTGCGCGAGGCGTTGGCGGCAGAGGCGAGGGCGCTGGGCCTTGAATGCCAGGCGAGTCAGGTGCTGGTGGTCAGCGGCTCCCAGCAAACCCTCGATCTGGCAGCCAAGCTTTATATCGATAAAGGCACGGAAATTCTGCTGGAGGTACCGACCTATCTGGCCGCGTTGCAGATCTTCCAGCTGTTCGGCGCCGATTGCCTGACCGTGCCGCAAGAACCCGACGGCCCGAACCTGGCGCAACTGCGCAGTCGTCTCGAGCGGCATCGTCCAGCGTTCATTTACCTGATCCCGACTTTCCAGAATCCATCCGCCGTGCGCTACAGCGAGGCCAAGCGCGCCGCGGTTGCCGCCTTGCTTGATGAATTCGGCGTCACTCTCATCGAGGACGAGCCGTATCGCGACTTGACCTTCGACGGTGGCAGCGCAACACCAATTGCCGCCCGCCTGAAAAAAGCCAGTTGGATCTACACCGGTACCGTGTCGAAAACCTTGCTCCCAGGCTTGCGTGTCGGTTACCTGATTGCCAGTGCGGATCTTTTTCCGCACCTGCTCAAGCTCAAGCAATCGGCTGATCTGCACACCAATCGCATCGGTCAGTGGCAGGCGCTGCAATGGATCGGCTCAGAGAAGTATCAGCAGCATTTAAGCGAATTGCGTGATTTCTATCGGCAGCGGCGTGATGCGTTCCAGTTGGCGCTGGAACAACATTTTGCCGACCTGGCTGACTGGAACATGCCCCAGGGCGGGCTGTTTTTCTGGCTGACACTGAAGCAACCGCTGGATACGCGGACATTGCTCGAAGAGGCCTTGGCTAACGACGTGGCGTTCATGCCCGGTGAGCCGTTCTTTCCCGAGCCGGACAAACATCATGGGCATCTGCGCCTGAATTTCAGCCACATCGATCCGGCTCGGCTGGATGAAGGGTTGAAGCGATTGGCGGCGGTGGTGCGGCGGGCGCAGATGGAGAGGGCGGCGTGAATATAAATAAAACGGCACAAGGACCGGTTTTTTGTCTGAGATTATGGGGGCCTGTAATGGCCTCATCGCGAGCAAGCTCACTCCTACAGTTGGAATGCGTCCCCCTGTAGGAGTGAGCCTGCTCGCGATAGCGCTTACGGCATTCCCCGGAAATGTCAGACAGCGGCAAACCGCTTATCCAGATAATCAACGATCACCTTGGATTCATACATCCAGGTGGTCTGCCCATTCTCTTCGATACGCAGGCAAGGCACCTTGATCCGGCCGCCCTGTTCCAGCAGGGTCTGGCGATCGTGCTCGTTGTTCTTCGCGTCTTTCAGCGCCACCGGCACATTCAGGCGATGCAGTGCGCGGCGGGTTTTCACGCAGAACGGGCAGGCGTGGAATTGATAAAGTGTCAGATCTTTCGCGGCCGCGTCGACTTGCGCCTGAGCAGCGGCGGGGCGTTTCTTCTTGGCCGGCCGAGTGATGAAGTCGATGAAGACAACCAGTTGGCCGAGGCCGACACGAAGCGCTTTGACGAACACGTTGAAAGCCTCACGGTGCAAATGAAGAAAGGCGCGCAGCTTACCCGATTTTTCACGGGCGAAAAAAAACCGGCGATCAACGCCGGCTCTTTTCTGTTGTGAATTACTTGATGAGGCTGAGGAATTCGCTACGGGTTGCTGCGTTTTCGCGGAACTCACCGAGCATCACCGAGGTGATCATCGAGGAATTCTGCTTTTCGACGCCGCGCATCATCATGCACATGTGCTTGGCTTCGATCACTACAGCGACGCCCAGCGCGCCGGTGACTTGCATCACCGCATCGGCGATCTGCCGGCTGAGGTTTTCCTGAATCTGCAGGCGACGGGCGTACATATCGACGATCCGCGCCACTTTCGACAGGCCCAGCACTTTGCCGCTCGGAATGTAGGCGACATGCGCCTTGCCGATGAACGGCAGCAGGTGATGTTCGCACAACGAATACAGCTCGATGTCCTTGACCAGCACCATTTCGCTGTTGTCGGAGCTGAACAGGGCACCGTTGGTGACCTCTTCGAGCGTCTGTGCATAACCGCGGCAGAGGTACTGCATGGCTTTGGCGGCACGCTTTGGCGTGTCGAGCAGGCCCTCGCGGGACACGTCCTCGCCCAATTGGCCGAGAATCGCGGTGTAATTCTGTTCCAGGGACATGAAACTACCTGTGGGGATTTTCGCAAAGGGCAAGGGTACGGTGGCGGACACAACCCTGCAAGTTCGGTGTGACGGCTTTATTCGTCGCGACCTTCCATCATCGTCCGTTTAAGCATCACATAAACGGCGCCGGCGCCGCCGTGGCGGGCCTGGCAGGAGCAGAAGCCGAGAACTTGGGCGTGCTGGCGCAGCCAGGTGTTGACGTGGCTTTTGATCATCGGCCGCTTGCCATCCAGGCGCACCGCCTTGCCGTGAGTCACGCGTACGCAGCGGATTTCGAATCTGGTGGCTTCGGCGAGAAACGCCCAGAGCGTTTCCCGGGCCTTTTCCACGCTCATGCCGTGCAGATCGAGGCTGCCTTCGAACGGGATCTGCCCGACCTTGAGCTTGCGCATCTGGCTTTCCTGCACCCCATCGCGGGACCACATCAGCTCGTCTTCCGGGCCGACGTCGATCACGAACTGGTCGGACAGGCCGTCAATGATAGTGGTGTCGCTGCGCACGGTGGCGGACTGACGCAGCTTGGCGATCTGCGCGCGGTCAGCCTTGGGTTTGCCGGTGTCGGCGCGGTCGTGCTTGATCGGCTTGACGCCCTGGATCGCACTTTTGAACAGAGAAAAATCGTCGTCTTGCATGTCAGCCTCCGCGAAGGGCGGCCAGTTTACCCAAGTCGACACAAAACGGCCCGGCAAAAAGCCAGGCCGTCGGTCAGTCGTGTTTTTTCATCAGGTGCGGGGACATGTTCAGTTCCCGCGATTGCCGTGCGCGACGGCGGCAGCGGCGCCACAGGGCAACGCCGAAGTACAGGAACAGCAAACCGACCGCGAGCATGATTGCCGAACCCAGCGGTGATGCGTTCAGGTCACCCAGCGCCGGCGGGCGCCCGAGCAGGCTGGCTGCGCCGGCCATCGCCAGCAGCACGCCGAACGTCGCCAGAATCGCCGAGATCGCCGCGCCAAATCGAAAACGCCAGTTGCTTTGGCCCTTGGGCCGCAAACGGCGTGCGTCAAATCCATCGGATAACTTCATTCCGACCTTCCTCAATGGTATCGGCCCTTCGACCGGGAGTTGACCGGGTTGTTCCTGAGGCTATGGCATTTGCGGCAAATCAGCGGATATAGCGGATGAGCGGCGCCAACGCACCGCTCACAAGGGCAGGATCAGATCAGCTCCTGAGTCTTGGCCAGCGTGGCGAAGTTGTCGGCCATGATCGCCATTTCCGCTTCCTGGACGCGTTCAGCACTGAGCACGCCGCCCTTGAACGGCAGATCGCGGGTCGCGCAGGCATCTTCGACCAGGGTGCAGCGGAAACCGAGGTTCTTCGCCGCGCGCACCGTGGTGCTGACGCTGGAGTGACTCATGAAACCGCAAACGATCAGGTCCAGCGAACCAAGGTTTTGCAGACGCTCGAGCAATTCGGTGCCATGGAACGCGCTAGGCAGCAGTTTGCCGATAATGGTTTCATCGCCCTGCGGTTCCAGGCCGGGGATGAATTCGCCACGTTCGCCCTGCGGGTCGAACAGGCCGCCAACGGTGCCGAGATGACGCACGTGCACGATCGGCCGACCGGCGGCACGGGCTGCGGCAACCACTTGTTTGATGTTCGCGACGGCCGCGTCCATGCCGCTCAGGGCCAGCGGGCCACTGAGGTATTCCTTCTGGGCATCGATGATGACCACGGTGGCATGGCTCAGTGTGGCCGCTGCGTAACCGCGGCCGCTGAGTTGAAACATCGTTTTTGGAACGGACATTCTGGGGCTCCTCGGGGTGGGGCTTTTGCGACATTGTCCTCTGGCTGAGCGGTTCTGTGAATCGCTACCATCGTAGGCGCCGTCGTTCTTGGCCTGCAGCCTTGTCAAGTTACACGTTCCGTTCAATGCCTGATGCAAAAAAAAGAAATCTCCTACCGTCGCCGCACGGTTTTTCCTGCGTCGTCGTCGGGCGTTTTGGCTGCTAGAATCGCCAGTCGTTTTTTCTGGAGCTCTACGCCGTGATCACTTCCCGACTTCGTACCCTGCGCGACCACATCCGTTGGGCCGTCAGCCGCTTCCATGGGGAGGATCTGTTTTTCGGCCATGGCACCGACAACGCCTGGGACGAGGCGCGCCAACTGGTACTGGGCGCCTTGCACCTGCCGTGGGAAATCGCCGACAGCTACCTCGATTGCGCACTGGAAGATGACGAACTGGTCAGCCTGCAACGGCTGCTCAAGCGTCGCATCGAAGAACGCATCCCAACCGCCTATCTGCTCGGCGAAGCATGGTTCTGCGGCATGTCGTTCATCGTCGACCAGCGCGTGCTGATCCCGCGTTCGCCGATCGGTGAGCTGATCGAAAACCGCTTTGCGCCGTGGATCGGCGACGAGCCGGCGCGGATTCTCGATCTGTGCACTGGCTCCGGCTGCATCGGCATCGCCTGCGCCTACGAATTCCAGAACGCCGAAGTGGTGCTCGCGGATCTGTCATTCGAAGCGCTGGAAGTGGCCAATCAGAACATCGAGCGCCATGGCGTCGATGAGCGCGTCTACACAGTGCAGGGCGATGGTTTCGATGGCCTGCCGGGGCAGCGCTTCGATCTGATCGTGTCGAACCCGCCCTACGTCGACGCGGAAGATTTCGCCGACATGCCGGACGAATACCAGCACGAGCCGGAACTCGGTCTGGCCTGCGGCGATGATGGTCTGAATCTGGTCCGGCGCATGCTCGCCGAAGCGGCGGATCATCTGACCGAGAAGGGTTTGTTGATTGTCGAGGTGGGCAACAGCCAGGTGCACGTTGAAGCGTTGTACCCGGAAGTCGATTTTGCCTGGCTGGAATTCCAGCGCGGCGGGCATGGCGTGTTCATGCTGACAGCGGAGCAGTGCCGCGCGCATCAGGCACTTTTCGCAGCTCGCGTCTGACCGGTTAAAAGCTTCGCGAGCAGGCTCGCTCCCACAGGGAAATGCATTCCAGGGTGGGAGCGAGCCTGCTCGCGAATAGCCGCGACGCGGTTTCAAGCCATCAGCGGTGGGTAGCAATCCAGATCAACAATCCCGCCTGAAACACCGCAAACGCCACCAGACAGGTAATGGTGAAACGCAGTCCGGCGTCCTCACGCTTGAACTTGCTGACTTTCTCTTCCTGCTTCTTCAGCTTCACTTCCTGTTCGGCCAGATTCTGTTCGGCCTGCTGCAACATCTGCGCAGCCTCAAGAATCTCGACGATCTGCAGCTTTTCGCTGTTCCAGTCACCCAGCAGATCGCCGACCTGCACAGCCTTGATGCTGCCTTTCAAATGCTGGGCATCGGCATAGGCTACGTCGAAGCCGTGCACGCGCAGAAAATGATCACGACGCAAACGAGTGTCTTCGTTGAGCGCGTCCTTGTTGTTCAGGTCCATGCCGTCGACGGTGTAACCGGGCCAGCGTTTTTTCGCCCAGTTGATGCCTTGCGCGGCCATGAAACGGCCGATGCCGCGGTTCAGCGGTTCGATCTGCAGGCCGCTGTCGGGACCGAAGCTCACCCGTTTGGTCGCGTGGTCGACCCACACATCAAGATGATTCTGCTCTTTGCGCACGCGCTGGTTTGGCAGCTTGATCGCCATGCGCATCAGGCTGCGCTCTTTGCTGTTGCGCTCGGCGTAACCGAATTCGACGAAGCGCAACGGCCGGCCACCGGTATTGCGATCGGTCTGCAGCGGCGCGAGGCGGAGCATCTTGTGGTGCTCGGCCTGCACGTCCGCCCACGGCAGTTCGACCGCTGGCGGAGCGTCTTTTTCGGCGGTGGTGTCGGGTGAAGTCTGGGTGTCAGTCATAACGGCGAGATCCTGTCCAAGCCCTGCTTGCCGCCAGACGTTGCGCTGGCGACAAAGGCTTATCGGCCGTTTTCTGCCGGACTGGAGGGCAAACAGCAGTTAACTCGCGCGAATTCCGTCAATAAATTCGATGACGGCGGCGCCCAGTTCGGCGGCCAGTGGCAAATTCGGGTCCTTGTAGGAGGCCAATTGCCGCTTCATATCGTTGTGCACGATGCGCAGCACATGATTCATGCCTTCGATCACCGTCAATTGCGCGTCCGGTTTTGCCGCCTTGAGCAGCTTCGCGTCTTCGGTGCCGACCTGAATGTCGTTGCTGCCCTGGACGATCAGTGCCGGCATTTTCAGCTGTGCAAAGGCTTGCGCCGGATCCTGGCGGAACAGCGAAATCAGATATGGCTGGACGCTCGGGCGAAAAATCACCTGCAACGGTTGCGGCACGTTGTCATCGGTGTGCCCGGCCTTGAGGCTGTCGAGCAGTTCGTTGCTGCGCAGCATCAGCGGTGGCGGCAGGCTGCGGGCCAATTGCTCGCGGATCACCTGATCGACCGGCCGCGCGCTGCCGGACAGCGAGATCACCGCCGCTGCGTCCAGCTTCGGCGCGGCGAGGCTGGCAATCAGTGCGCCTTCGCTGTGGCCGAGCAGAATCAGTTTGCCGAAGCGCGGATCAGCCTTGAGCTTCTGCCCCCACGCCACCGCGTCCGCCGCATACCCTTCCACCGACAGATTACGTTCATCGGGAGCCGCCGCCAGGCTCGCCGCGACGCCGCGCTTGTCGTAGCGCACGCTGGCGATGTTGTGTTTGGCCAGCACCCAGGCCAGACGCTTGAGGCTGTCATTGCGTCCGCCGTCCGGGTTGTTTCCGTCGCGATCTGTAGGACCCGAGCCAGAAATGATCAGAACAATCGGCACCGGGCTGTCGGACTTGGGCAGCAACAGCGAACCGAAAAGTTCGCCGCTGCCGGTGTCCAGAGTGACCGGGCGTTGTAGGACTGTCGCTTGGGCAAAGCCGGTGAAGAGGGTAAGACTCAAGATCAGAACTCGCAGCATCATCACGCCATCATTGGTCAAGGTGCCGGTTGGACTCGCCAGCACCACTAAGGTTCGAGGATGAACTACTCGGTTAGCCTGCGTATACTGGCGCGCATCAAGAATTCGGGTTTGATTTCACGGAGCGTCCTGCATGTCCGGCAATACCTACGGCAAGTTGTTCACTGTCACCACCGCTGGCGAAAGCCATGGTCCGGCGTTGGTCGCCATTGTCGACGGCTGCCCGCCGGGCCTGGAGATTTCCCTGGAAGATCTGCAGCGCGACCTCGATCGCCGCAAACCGGGCACCAGCCGCCACACCACCCAGCGTCAGGAAGCCGATGAAGTCGAAATCCTCTCCGGCGTGTTCGCGGGCCGCACCACCGGTTGCGCGATCGGCCTGCTGATTCGCAACACCGATCAGAAGTCCAAGGACTACTCGGCGATCAAGGACCTGTTCCGCCCGGCCCACGCCGACTACACCTACCACCACAAGTATGGCGAGCGCGATTATCGCGGCGGCGGCCGCAGTTCGGCCCGGGAAACCGCGATGCGCGTGGCGGCCGGGGCGATCGCCAAGAAGTATCTGGCCAGTCAGGGCATCGTCATTCGCGGTTACATGAGCCAGCTCGGCCCGATCGAGATTCCGTTCAAGACCTGGGATTCGGTAGAGGAGAACGCCTTCTTCAGTCCCGATCCAGACAAGGTGCCGGAGCTGGAAGCCTATATGGACCAATTGCGCCGCGATCAGGACTCGGTGGGGGCGAAGATCACCGTGGTCGCCGAAGGGGTGATGCCGGGTCTCGGCGAGCCGATTTTCGACCGCCTCGACGCCGAGCTTGCCCACGCGCTGATGAGCATCAACGCGGTCAAGGGCGTGGAGATCGGCGCCGGTTTCGCCTGTGTCGCCCAGCGCGGCACCGAACACCGCGATGAACTGACGCCGGAAGGTTTCCTCAGCAACAACGCTGGCGGCATCCTCGGCGGTATCTCGTCCGGTCAGCCGATCGTTGCGCATCTGGCGTTGAAACCGACCTCGAGCATTACCACGCCGGGGCGTTCGATCGATGTGAACGGCAACCCGGTCGATGTGATCACCAAGGGCCGTCACGACCCGTGCGTCGGCATCCGTGCGACGCCGATCGCCGAGGCGATGATGGCCATCGTGCTGATGGATCACCTGTTGCGCCACCGCGGGCAGAACGCCGATGTGCGGGTGAGCACGCCGGTGCTGGGCCAGCTCTGATGGCTGCGCTCGAAGCCGTCGCGGCATAACCGGCGTGGCGGCGCTCCCGTACTGGCGGCTGTCCAGTTTCTATCTGTTCTATTTCGCCTTGCTCGGTTCGACGGCGCCGTTTCTGGCGCTGTACTTCGATCACCTCGGCTTCAGCGCCGCGCGCATCGGCGAGCTGGTGGCGATTCCGATGCTGATGCGCTGCGTGGCGCCGAACATCTGGGGCTGGCTCGGCGATTACACCGGCAGACGCCTGGCCATCGTGCGCTTTGGCGCGGTCTGCACGTTGCTGACCTTTTCACTGATCTTCGTCAGCCAGACCTATGCCTGGCTGGCGATGGTCATGGCTCTGCATGCGTTTTTCTGGCACGCGGTGCTGCCGCAGTTCGAAGTCATCACCCTCGCGCATCTGCAGGGTCAGACCTCGCGCTACAGTCAGATTCGCCTGTGGGGCTCGATCGGCTTCATCATCACCGTCGTGGTCTTGGGGCGTTTGTTCGAATGGCTGAGCCTGGACATCTACCCGGCGGCACTGGTGCTGATCATGGCCGGCATTGTTCTGAGCAGTCTGTGGGTGCCGAACGCGCAACCCGCGCAGGGCAATCGGCCGGCGGGTGAGGGCTTTCTCAGGCAATTGCGCCATCCCGGCGTGTTGGCATTTTATGCCTGTGTGGCGCTGATGCAGGTCAGCCACGGGCCGTATTACACCTTTCTGACTTTGCACCTCGAGCGCCTCGGTTACAGTCGTGGCGTCATCGGCATGCTTTGGGCTGTTGGCGTCGTCGCGGAAGTACTGATGTTCATGGCCATGAGTCGCATTCTGGCGCGGTTTTCCCTGCGCCGGGTGCTGCTGGCGAGTTTCCTGCTGGCGGCGTTGCGCTGGCTGCTACTTGGGTCGTTCGCTGAATTTCTCTGGGTGCTGTTGTTCGCCCAAGTGCTGCACGCAGCGACTTTTGGCAGCTTTCATGCGGCTGCCATCGCTTTCGTGCAACGTAGTTTCGGCGCCCGCCAGCAAGGTCAGGGCCAAGCGCTGTATGCGGCACTGGCCGGCACCGGCGGGGCGCTCGGCGCGCTGTATTCCGGCTACAGCTGGAATGCCCTCGGCCCGACATTGACCTTTAGTATTGCCAGTCTCGCAGCGCTCGCCGCTGCCGTTATCATTGCCACCCGTATGCAAGAGGACAGGCCATGAGCCTTAGCCGTGAACAGCTCGCCCAACAGATCGTCGACGCCGGGCGTTTTCTATATGGCCGCGGCTGGTCGCCAGCCACCAGCAGCAACTATTCGACACGCCTGTCGCCAAGCGAGGCGTTGCTGACCGTGTCGGGCAAACACAAAGGCCAGTTGAGCGTGGATGACGTGCTCGCCACCGATTTGTCCGGCAACAGCCTGGAGCCGGGCAAGAAACCCTCCGCCGAAACCTTGCTGCACACCCAACTCTACAGTTGGCGCGCGGAGATCGGCGCGGTGCTGCACACCCATTCGGTGAATGCCACGGTGCTGTCGCGCCTGACCCCGGAAGCCTTCATCGAGTTTGAAGACTACGAACTGCAAAAAGCTTTCAGCGGCATTTCCACCCACGAATCACGGGTGCGTGTGCCGATTTTCGACAATGATCAGGACATTGCGCGCCTCGCCGCCAAGGTGCAGCCTTGGCTCGACGCCCATCCCGACTGCGTTGGTTATCTGATTCGCGGGCATGGCCTCTACACGTGGGGCGCGCAGATGAGCGACGCACTACGGCAGATCGAGGCTTTCGAATTCCTGTTTGAATGCGAGTTGAAAACCCGCAGCGTCATGAACCGCCAAGGCTGAGTTCACCAGAAACAGCCCGTTTGCCTGATGACATGCTGCGCCCGACCGGTCTTGAAGAGCCGGACGGCGCCGCCGCTACCGAGGAATTGCCCATGAGCAGCCTGTCCGTTTATCACGTTTCCAGCCCTGAGATTCCCAACAAGGTGCTGACCCATTTCGAAGACATTGCTTCGACGCTGGCCGAGCAGGGCGTGCGTTTCGACCGCTGGCAAGCCGCCGCGAAGATCCAGCCCGGCGCCAGTCAGGAAGAAGTCATCAGCGCTTATAAAGAGCAGATCGACAAGCTGATGACCGAGCGCGGTTACATCACCGTTGATGTGATCAGTCTCAACAGTGATCACCCGCAAAAAGCCGAACTGCGCGCCAAGTTCCTCGAAGAGCACCGCCATGGCGAAGACGAAGTGCGATTTTTCGTCGCAGGTCGCGGCTTGTTTACCCTGCACATCGACGATTACGTCTATGCCGTGCTGTGCGAGAAGAACGACCTGATCTCGGTTCCGGCGGGCACCAGGCACTGGTTCGACATGGGCGAGCATCCACATTTCGTGGCGATCCGTCTGTTCAACAACCCGGAAGGCTGGGTTGCCAACTTCACCGGCGAAGACATCGCTGGCCGCTTCCCGCGTCTGGAGGACTGAAACCGTGTCGATCAAAGCCATCCTCACCGACATCGAAGGCACCACCAGCGCGGTGAGTTTTGTCTTCGATGTGCTGTTTCCCTACGCCGCCAGACACTTGCCGGATTTCGTGCGCCAGAACGCTTCCCGCACCGACGTCGCTGAGCAACTCGACGCCGTACGCCGCGACAGCAATGAGGCGCACGCCGACGTTGAACGCGTCGTTGAAATCCTCTTGAGCTGGATCGCCGAAGACCGCAAGGCCACGCCGCTCAAGGCATTGCAAGGCATGGTCTGGGAGCAGGGCTATCAGGCCGGGCAACTGAAAGGTCACGTTTATCCGGACGCAGTCGAAGCGCTGCAACGTTGGCATGCGGCCGGGTATCAGCTGTTTGTTTACTCGTCCGGCTCGATCCAGGCACAGAAGCTGATCTTCAGTTGTTCGGAGGCGGGCGATCTGACGCCGATGTTCAGCGGCTATTTCGATACCACATCAGGGCCCAAGCGTGAGGCGCAGTCCTATCGCAATATTCAGCAGGCGGTCGGTGTTGAAGCAGATGAAATCCTGTTTCTGTCGGACATCGTCGAAGAGCTCGATGCTGCGCAGTCAGCCGGTCTGAAGACCTGCGGTCTGGCGCGTGAAGGCGGGGAGTTGCCTGGGCACGTCACGGTGGACAGCTTTACCGGAATCGAACCGGAAGCGTTCTGACCCTACAGTGGAAATTGTAGGAGCAAGCCTGCTCGCGAAAGCGATGTGTCAGTGAAGTAATTTGTATCTGACAACACCGCATTCGCGAGCAGGCTCGCTCCCACAGTAGGTATGTCGCAGACATAAACAAACAGGCCGTGAAGCGCATGCTCCACGGCCTGTTTTTGTTTAAAGCAACTTACAGCGAGTGATACGTCGGCAGGGCAAAACGCTGCTGGCTCTGCAGCATCGCAATTTGCGGCAACTCGCTGGCTTGTTCGGCCAGGTCACGGCGGATCGCGCTGATCGCCCAGGACAGTTGGTCACCGGCGTGCAGTTGCTGATACGAGAGTGCGCGTTTGAAGACTTTGCCGTCGCTGCTACGCAGAGTGAGCAGGATGCCACCGTCAGGACGTGGGGCAGTGCTGACTTCGTAGTTGGAGAACAGCGATGTAAATTTTTCTTGAATCAGGCTCATGTCATCAGCTCCGTATGTACTTGAATGGCAAGCATGCGGAGGTAGTTGCAGCGTTTGTGCCAGTATTGATTCGAATAAAATCCCTTTAAAATCAACATGTTAAAAGCATTGCATTTTGCAGGTGTCGTGCAATCTGCATGAATGGCCATCGTGCATCCTGCATTTTGCGTGATTTTTCTCTGTGCTACGGAACCAAACGTCCGTACCAGAATCGACGCCCACCTCGTCGGTGCGACGGGATACAAATCATTGCAAAAACCGCGTGTACAGCCCCGCGAGCGCTGACGTACTTTCCTTCTCGACCCTCGATATAAACGCGTCGGTTGCAGCGATACCCGATAACAAGAACAGCGATCCGCACGCCCGGGTCGAACGGGGAGCTTTCATGCGTCACGCACCGAGCGACACGATTACCTGGAGCATGATGCTTCGCAAACTGCCGATGATCGCCAAAGCCATCCCCCGAGTGGTGAAAGGCATGAAGGTCGCCAACGTCACGGATCCGACCCAAACGTGTGGCCTCGGCTGGACCTTCGAGCAAGCGACGCTGCGCAATCCAGACGGCGTGGCGTTGATGCAGGATGACGTTGCGCTGACCTACACGCAGGTCAACCGGTGGGCCAATCGCATCGCGCATTATCTGAGCGAGCAGGGCATCGGCAAGGGTGATGTGGTCGCGGTGTTCATCGAGAACCGTGCGGAATTGCTGGTGACCATTCTCGCGCTGGCCAAGCTCGGTGCGGTCAGTGCGCTGCTCAATACCTCGCTGATACGAGACACGCTTATCCACAGCATCAACCTGGTCGCACCCGTGGCCATCGTGGTCGGCGAAGAGTTGAAGGTGGCCTATGCCGGCGTGCGTGATCAAGTTTCTATCGCTGCACCGCGCACATGGTTTGTCGCCGATCACGACACTTACAGCCATCCGGGCATCGCGCCCGACGGTTACGTCAATCTGATCAGCGCCAGTGCCGACGCCAGCAGCGATAACCCGCCGAGCAGCGCGCAGATTTTCTTCGACGATCCTTGTTTCTATATCTACACCTCCGGCACCACCGGCCTGCCCAAGGCCGGGGTGTTCAAGCACGGCCGCTGGATGCGCAGTTCGGCGAGCTTCGGCATGATCGCCCTCGATATGCGCCCGGACGACGTCGTCTATTGCACCTTGCCGCTGTATCACGCCACCGGCCTGTGCGTGTGCTGGGGATCGGCGATCAACGGCGCTTCGGGTTTTGCCATCCGGCGCAGATTCAGCGCCAGTCAGTTCTGGAATGATGTGCGTCGCTATCGCGCGACCACTATCGGTTATGTCGGCGAGTTGTGCCGCTATCTGGTCGAGCAACCGGCCAGCGCCGATGACAGCTGCCACGACGTACGCAAGATGATCGGCAATGGCTTGCGTCCCGGTGCCTGGGCCGAGTTCAAGACGCGTTTTGCCGTCGAGCACATCTGTGAGCTGTACGCGGCGAGCGACGGCAATATCGGTTTCAGCAATATCCTCAATTTCGACAACACCGTCGGTTTTTCGCTGATGGACTGGGAACTGGTTGCCTACGATCACGACAGTGGCGAGCCGTTGCGCGGCGATGACGGTTTCATGCGCAAGGTCGGCAAGGGCGAGCAGGGCCTGCTGCTGGCTCGGATCGACGACAAGGCGCCGCTGGACGGTTACACCGATCCGCAGAAAACCGCCCGCGTCGTACTGCACGATGTGTTCAACAAGGGCGATCGTTTTTTCAACACCGGCGACCTGCTGCGCAACATCGGTTTCGGTCACGCGCAGTTCGTTGATCGCCTCGGCGATACCTATCGCTGGAAGGGTGAAAACGTGTCGACCACCGAAGTCGAGAACCTGTTGCTGCAGCATCCGTTGATTTCTGAAGCGGTGGCGTATGGCGTAGAAATTCCCAATACCAACGGACGTGCGGGGATGGCTGCAATCACGCCCGCCGAATCCTTGGCCACGCTGGATTTCGCCGAATTGCTGAGTTTCGCCCGGCAGCGTATGCCGGCCTACGCCGTGCCGTTGTTCCTGCGGGTGAAGGTGAAAATGGAGACCACCGGAACCTTCAAATACCAGAAGACCCGCTTGAAAAAGGAAGGCTTCGACCCCGGTCTTACGGGCGATGACCCGATCTTCGCCTGGCTGCCGGGCAGCGCAACCTATGTGCATGTCAGTGAGGAAATCCTCGCTGAAATTCAACAGGGCAAACATCGGTATTGAGTGTGGCTATCGGGCCGCTCGGAAAAAACCGAGTGACAGCCACCGTCGCGCTCGGGAAACTGTCGGCTTTCCGATAGACCGAAATGGAGTGCCACATGTCTGACCAAAGCCGCCAGATGACCCCTGAGGAAGCTGCCGAATTCACCGAGCAGGTTTTCAACAAGGCGCGCGACGGTGATGCCGAGATGCTCGATCGCCTGGTGACTGCCGGGCTGCCAGTGAACCTGAAAAACAGCAAGGGCGACACGCTGCTGATGCTCGCCAGCTACTACGGCCATGTTGATGCGGTGAAGGTCCTGCTTAAACACAAAGCCGATCCGGAAATGCGCAATGGCAACGGCCAGAGCCCGATTGCCGGCGCTGCGTTCAAAGGCGATCTGGCGGTGGTCAGAGCGCTGGTCGAGGCGGGCGCCGAAATCGAAGGCTCGTCGTTCGACGGCCGCACGGCATTGATGATGGCGGCGATGTTCAACCGCGTTGAAATCGTCGATTACCTGATCGGCAAGGGTGCCGACCCGAAAGCCAAGGACGCCAATGGCGTCACCGCGCTGGATGCGGCCCGGACCATGGGCGCAGTCGATACCACCGCGCAGTTGGAAAAGTTGTTGGCTTCATAAACGTCAAAAGATCGCAGCCGGTCCGCAATCACGCGCAGAATCTGTGGGAGCTGCCGAAGGCTGCGATCTTTTGCTTTTCTGCGCTATTCTTCGCGCCCGCAAAATCTACCTCCATCACAGGATCCGCCTCATGAAAGCCGCACTCGTCGAACTCATCAGCAAAATCAGCTCCGGCTGCATGGGCGAGGACGAGATCCTGAAAGTGGCCGACGAAGCCGCGCAGGCCTACGCCGATGCCGATGCTTTTCTGACAGCCAACCCGGACATCAACTACGACGACACTTTCCCGATTCCGCTGGGTGAGTGGGTGGTGGTTGGTAGCCTGCCGGAAACCGTATTGTTCCAGGCCGACACCTACGTCGATCTGTTCGCACAAATCGTTGCCTCGTTCGGTCCGGGCGTGGATTTCAACCTCAAGCCCAAGCAACTGGCGAAGACCGAAGCGCTGACCGCACTCAACCGCATTCAGGTGCAGATGAGCAGCCTGAACAAGGAAAACGGCGGCTACACGCTGATGAACTTCAGCCAGTTGCTCGACGATGAACTGCAAATGGTCCTGGTCTACGGCAACGATGTGCCTCGCGTGCTCGAGTTGTGCGCCGGGATTGGCATCGTCGCTGCGCCGGCACTGGAGGCCTTGAAGGTCGCCGTTCACGTCTGAACGCAATAAAAGGGAACCCTGCGCGCGACCGTCTATCCTAAAAGTGCATGCCACTATTCTGGAGCGACACCATGGGTTCCACGTTCAACGGTCTGATTGGCCTGATCATCCTTGCCCTCGACATCTGGGCAATCATCAACGTGCTGAAAAGCGGCGCCTCCACCGGGATGAAAATCGTCTGGGTGTTGCTGATCATCCTCCTGCCGGTGCTGGGCCTGATCATCTGGGCGATTGCCGGGCCACGGGGCAACGTCCGGATCTGAGCTGATTTTCGATCACACTGTCATCCCTGTGGGAGCGAGCCTGCTCGCGAAGACGTTGTGTCGGTCGCCATCACCGGCAACTGATGCTCCGCTTTCGCGAGCAGGCTCGCTCCCACAGTGGTTTGCGGTGGTAAAAAACGAGCTGAGGTTCGACCTGTCATCTTCGGCAACGTAGAATGCGCGCCTTTCCCGGGCAATCGTCCCCACGATGGCGCCCGCGCATTTATCGGAGCACTTGACCATGACCGTCACCAAGACCAGCGAGTACCTGGAAACCCTCTACGAAGGCTACGGCCAGCGTTTTCGCATGGAAAAACTGCTGCACGAAGTGCGCACCGAGCACCAGCATCTGGTGATCTTCCAGAACCCGCGCATGGGCCGGGTGATGGCGCTGGACGGCGTGATCCAGACCACCGAAGCCGACGAATTCATCTACCACGAAATGCTCACCCACGTGCCGATCCTCGCCCACGGCACTGCCAAGCGCGTGCTGATCATTGGCGGCGGTGACGGCGGCATGTTGCGCGAAGTGACCAAGCACGCCGGCGTCGAGCACATCACCATGGTCGAAATCGACGGCACCGTGGTCGACATGTGCAAGGAATTCCTGCCGAACCATTCCGCCGGTGCCTACGACGACCCGCGCCTGAACCTGGTGATCGATGACGGTATGCGTTTCGTCGCTACCACTACTGAAAAATTCGACGTGATCATTTCCGACTCCACCGATCCGATCGGCCCGGGCGAAGTGCTGTTCTCGGAGAACTTCTACCAGGCGTGCCACCGTTGCCTGAACGAAGGCGGCATCCTCGTCACCCAGAACGGCACGCCGTTCATGCAGATCGACGAAGTCAAAACCACCGCGGGCCGCCTGCGCAGCCTGTTCCCGGACTGGCACTTCTACCAGGCCGCCGTGCCGACCTACATCGGCGGCTCGATGACCTTCGCCTGGGGCTCGACCAACCCGGCCTACCGCAAGCTCAGCCGTGAAACCCTGCAACAGCGCTTCATCGGCAGCGGCATCGTTACCCGCTACTACAACCCGGAAATCCACATCGGCGCATTCGCTCTGCCGCAATACGTGCTGCAAGCGGTGAACAAGCCGAGCAACGACTAATACTTCCCCGCAAAACCTCTTTGTGGGAGCGAGCCTGCTCGCGAAAGCTTTTTCCCAGTCGATGTATCTGTGACTGGCAGACCGCAATCGCGAGCAGGCTCACTCCTACAATTCACGATCATCGGCTGTAATCCTTTTGAACCAACTCTCGCGGAAAAAAGTCGAGATAAAGGTAAGCCCATTTACGGGTTGATCGAGGAGGCACTGATGCAAAAGTGGAAAGTCACTTTCGTGGATGATCATGGTGAAATCGTTGATGAGATCTTCGAACGTGAGGAATGCCCGTCCGATGATGAAGCCGCGCGGCTGATCAAGGAGCGGCTTCTTCCGGTCGCCGCCCAGCTGGATCTCAATGATCTGGAAGGGCGCACCGCCGATGCCGGGGTGAAAAACCTCAAGACTCAGAACGGCATCGAAATCCGCAGCATCACACCTGTCTGAACACATCCTGTCATCTCGTAAACCAGGCCTTGGCAGCGGCGCTCTCTTGGGGCTACTCTGCAAGCGAGATCAGCGAATGGATCGCTAAGGTCTGGTCTTGTCAGCTACATGCTTGTTTCCCGCGCGCAACCACGTTGCCGTAGTACTTAGGCCAAAAGGCCCGGGGCGGGAATACGGAAAGTCTATCCATCAATCGAGGGGGACGATTCATGAGCACAGCCTATCAAGAAGACATCAGCAGCAACGTTCTGCGCCGCATGAAAGAAGGCGGTTTCGATTTTTCCCGGTTCCATCCCATCGAGTTCTACGCGATTTTCCCGGACGAGGAGCGGGCGCGCAGGGCAGCAGGCAAATTTCGCGGTGAGTCCATCAATGCCCAGGTCAGTGCGCGCGACGATGGCGCCTGGTCGCTGGAATTGAGCAAAGTGATGTACGCAACCTACGACGACATTGGCGATTTCGAGCAGGGCTTTTCCGCCGTGGTCGAGCCGCTGGGCGGCATTATCGAGGGTTGGGGCGTGAAGCAGGAGGTGCGCAATCGTTACCGCCTGAATTGAGCTTGAGCATTTTGTATCGGGCAACGGCTGACCTTCGGGTCGGCCGTTGTCGTTTTCGGCATGCACAAAATCGCTGTGGCAAAACCCTGAAACAAGAATCCCAGGCAAAAAAAAGCCACCGGAGAGGGTGGCTAAAAGGGAAGACGGGTATGCAGTGAAGTCTTTGCGGGGCGGGGCTGCCACGGCAGTCCAGGTCAATCCGGCGAGCCGCCTCGCAGCGCCATGCCGATGAAGTTTTGCAGCGAATGCGCGGATTATCCGCAGTCGCTGCCGGGCAGTGAAATCAACTCTGACTATGCTGGTGATAGGCGATGCAGTGCGTCGCAATGAAGCGGGGGCAATCGGGGCGGGGCATTTGCCGCACAGGAATGGTGCGCTGCCTTTGGCGTGGATGCACAACCGATTGAATTCAAAGCGTTTATGCCGATGGCACGGGCCTTGCGAAGGCCTGTATGTCCGGAGTGACAAGGAGTACGGCATGATCCGCACCTGTTTTGACGAGATGTACGATGCTGGCGGACTGGTTCGCCCGCATTACCGGGAATTTGCCCGCTGGCTGGCCGAGACGCCCGACGAGTTGCTTGCGCAACGCCGACGCGAGGCTGATCTGCTGTTCCATCGTGCCGGGATCACTTTCACGCTTTATGGCGACGAGCAGGGCACCGAGCGCCTGATTCCGTTCGACACCATTCCGCGCAGCATCCCCGCCAGTGAATGGCGAATCGTGGAGCGCGGTTGTATCCAGCGGGTCAAGGCGCTGAACATGTTCCTCGCCGACCTCTACCACGAGCAGCGCATCATCAAGGCCGGGATCATTCCCGCCGAACAGGTGCTGGCCAACGAGCAATACCAGCTGGCAATGCAGGGCCTGGATCTGCACCGCGACATCTATTCGCATATTTCCGGCGTCGATCTGGTGCGCGATGGCGATGGCACTTATTACGTCCTCGAAGACAACCTGCGCACACCCAGCGGCGTCAGCTACATGCTCGAAGACCGCAAGATGATGATGCGGCTGTTCCCTGAGCTGTTCGCCGCTCAGCGCATCGCCCCGATCGATCACTACCCCAATCTGCTGCTCGACACCCTGAAAAGCTCAAGTCCGATCGACAACCCCAGCGTAGTGGTGCTGACGCCGGGGCGCTTCAACAGCGCGTTCTTCGAGCATGCGTTTCTCGCGCGGGAAATGGGCGTTGAACTGGTGGAAGGCGCGGACCTGTTCGTGCGCGACGACAAGGTGTTCATGCGCACCACCGACGGCCCGAAAGCCGTCGATGTGATTTATCGCCGCCTCGACGATGCCTTCCTCGACCCGCTGGCATTCAACCCGGATTCGATGCTCGGCGTGCCGGGGCTGCTGTCGTCCTATCGCTCCGGCAATGTGGTGCTGGCCAATGCCATCGGCACCGGAGTGGCGGACGATAAATCGGTTTACCCGTTTGTCACCGACATGATCCGTTTCTACCTCGACGAAGAGCCGATTCTGAAGAACGTGCCGACCTGGCAATGCCGCACCCCGTCCGAGTTGTCCCACGTGCTGGCCAATCTTCCGGATCTGGTGGTCAAGGAAACCCAGGGCTCCGGCGGTTACGGGATGCTGGTCGGGCCGGCCGCGACGACCGCGGAAATCGATGCCTTTCGCGAGCGCATCAAAGCCAAGCCCCATGCCTACATCGCGCAGCCGACGCTGTCGCTGTCGACGTGCCCGACCTTTGTCGAAAACGGCATCGCGCCGCGCCATATCGACCTGCGCCCGTTCGTACTGTCCGGCCGCGAGACCCGGGTCGTGCCCGGAGGTTTGACCCGTGTCGCGTTGCGTGAAGGCTCCCTGGTGGTGAATTCCTCCCAGGGTGGCGGCACCAAGGACACCTGGGTAGTCGAGGATTGAAGGAAGCTTGCCATGTTAAGTAGAACTGCCTCGGATCTGTACTGGATGTCGCGTTACCTGGAGCGTGCGGAGAACCTCGCACGCATGCTCGACATCAGTTATTCACTGTCGCTGATGCCGCAGGACGGGCGCGGCGATGGTCTGCACGAACTCGCCATGCCGTTGCTGATTACCGGCACTCTCGATGATTACCATGACCGCCACGGCGATCTGCACGCCGAACGCCTGCTGCATTTCTTTGCGCTGGACGCGGCCAACCCGGCGAGCATCTACAGCTGCCTCGGCGCGGCGCGGGCCAGTGCCCATGCGGTGCGCGGGCGAATCACCGCCGACATGTGGGAAAACATCAACGCAACCTGGCTGGAAATTCGCGGCATCGCCGAACAGGGTCTGAGCCGCTACGGCATGAGCCGTTTCTGCGAATGGATCAAGGAGCGCTCGCATCTGTTTCGTGGCGCGTCCTACGGCACGATCATGCGCAACGACGCGTTTCGCTTCATCCGTCTGGGCACGTTCATCGAGCGCGCGGACAACACGCTGCGCCTGCTCGATGCCCGCTACGAAATGGCCGGCGATCAGGCCGAAGCGGTCAGCGATGGCACGGCGCACGCTTATTACCAATGGAGTGCGCTGCTGCGGGCGTTGTCGTCGTTCGAGGCCTACACCGAAATCTACCGCGATGCGCCCGGCGCCCGGCACGTCGCCGAATTGCTTTTGTTGCGCGCCGATGTACCCCGTTCGCTGCGTGCCTGTACCGAAGAAATCGACCAGATCCTCGCGCAACTGCCCGGCGCCAACGGCCGCCCGGCACAACGCCTGGCGGCGGAAATGGACGCGCGCCTGCGCTACACCGGCATCAACGAAATCCTCGAAGAAGGCCTGCACGCCTGGCTGACCGAATTCATCCCGTTGGTGCGCCAGTTGGGCAACGCCATTCACAGTTCCTACCTGGAGGCTGCATGAGACTTTCCATAAGCCACGAGACCACCTATCACTACGAAGATCAGGTGCGCGCGAGCATCCAGTACCTGCGCCTGACGCCTCACGACAGCGAGCGTCAGCACGTGCTCAGTTGGCAGCTGGATTTACCGCGCCCGGTGCGTGCGCAACTCGATCCGTTCGGCAACATCCTGCATGTATTGACCATGGACGAGCCCCACGAAGCGATCATCATTGGTGCCCGTGGTCAGGTCGATATCGATGAATTGCGCGAGGCCGAACATGAAAGCCAGTCAGCGCTGCCGTTCCTGCGCTTCACGCGCATGACCGAAGCCGATGAAGCCTTGCGCGAGTTTGCCGGGAAAAACTGCAAGCAACGGCGTGATCGCACCGCGCTGATCGATTTGATGTGCGCATTGAATCAGCACATGACCTACACGCCGGGCTCGACCGTGGTCGACACCAGCGCCGCCGAAGCTTTCGCCGGTCGTGCAGGGGTCTGTCAGGATCATGCGCACGCCTTTCTCGCCTGCGCGCGCAGCCTCGGCATACCGTCGCGCTATGTCTCGGGTTATCTGTACAGCGAGGATTGCGAGCATCTGGCCAGCCATGCCTGGGCGGAAGCGTGGCTGGATGACGCGTGGTACAGCTTCGACGTGACCAACCAACTGGCGCGCCCGGAGCGCCACCTGAAACTGGCGGTGGGCCTGGATTATCTCGATGCCTGCCCGGTACGCGGCATGCGCCGGGGCGGCGGCTGCGAGCAGATGCACGCGAAAGTGTTCGTCTCGCCGACGCCGATCATCTCCGTCCAGCAGCAATAAGGATCTGCACAATCCCCTGTAGGAGTGAGCCTGCTCGCGATGGCGGCGTGTCAGTCACATCTTTATCGCCTGACACG
>NZ_QETJ01000084.1:0-22122 GCF_003105095.1 Pseudomonas sp. NDM
GGTGTATCAGTCGACATCATTGGTAGTGAACCACCGCTATCGCGAGCAGGCTCACTCCTACAGGGGATCTCGGTGTTCAGCTGGCTTTGCGGTCGGCCATCACTTTCGGGTAAAAGCGTTTTATCGCCAGATCGGCGTTGTCGATCAAGGTCATGCACGCCCACACGCCACGGGTCGAATCCCGTGCGGCGATGGCGTCGGCCATGTCTTTATGGATCGGCAAGGTGCGACGCAGTTCATCGGGGTCGGCGGCGGAGACTTCGAACGACACCGCCAGCAACGCGCCGAGGGCCGGGACCATTTGTTCGATGAACTGATTATGGCTGGCGGCCAGGATGCATTCGTGGAAAGCCTGGTCGGCGCGGTTGTAATCGATGCCACTATCGACCGCACGCTCCAGCGCATTGAAGGCCAGTTGCACCGCTTCGATCTGCTCCGGGGTCGCCCGTTCACAGGCCCAGCGCACCGCCATCGGCTCAATGGTGCGACGCAAATCCAGCAAGTCATCGACGAAATTTTCCGGCAAGCCATTGCGCGACAGCCAACCTACGACTTGCGGATCGAACAGATTCCAGCGCCGCACCGGCAATACCCGCGTGCCGACTTTCGGCCCGACTTCGAGCATGCCTTTGGCGACGAGGGTTTTGATTGCTTCGCGAATCACCGTACGGCTGACACCGAGTTGCTCGCCCAGATCCGCTTCGACCTTGATGGTCTGCCCAGGTTTGACCTGGCCAGCGGCAATCCAGCTGCCCAGCCAGTCAACGGTCGACGCATGAAAGCTGCTGGACATGGACACCTCAAGGCGAATCGCGATGGGTGACTACGCTAATCATCATACGAATAACAGTCAACCGGGATTTTCCGCTGGAACACGAAACAGATGTAGGAGTGAGCCTGCTCGCGATAGCGGTGTACCAGTCAATGCAAATATCGACCGTCATACCGCCATCGCGAGCAGGCTCACTCCTACAGGGGATTTATTCAGGGTTCGAGACCGATGCGAAAGAACTCGCCGCCGCTCCACACGCCGAGCCAGCGCTGACCATCGATCTCGCGGCTCACCGCCAGTTCCACCAGCTGATAAAACACATTGCGGTGAATCAGCGCTTCCAGATTGCTGCGCACATGCACATAAGGCGCAGGCTCCTGGGTCTCAGGATCAATCTCGACGCGAATCGGATGCTCGGGTCCCGCCTCGGTGGTTTCCTCGACATTGGTAGTGAAGCGCAAAAGCTGCGTCTCGCCCTCGCCCTGCACTTCCACGGCAACCGCCACGAACGGCGCGTCATCGACCTTGATCCCGACCTTCTCGACCGGGGTGATCAGGAAATAATCATCGCCGTCGCGGCGGATGATGGTGGAGAACAGTTTGACCATCGGCTTGCGCCCGATCGGCGTGCCCAGGTAATACCAGGTGCCGTCGCGGGCGATGCGCATGTCGATGTCGCCGCAGAAATCCGGGTTCCACAAATGCACCGGTGGCAGGCCTTTGGTCTTGGGAATCTGTCCCAGCAGGTCATTGGCTGTTTGCGGGTCACTCATGGCGTACTCCTTGATTACTGGTCGCCGATCCCCAGCAGGCTGCGTGCGTACTGCGCCAGCGGCGGACCGATGAGGTCTTCGGGTTTGGAGTCATGGAACGTCAGTAAACCGCCACGACTCTTGATCCGTGCAGTATCAATCAAATACTGGGTGCTGGTCTCGATCAACATGATCTGAATCACGCCGCCGTCGATACCGAGGCGATCCACCGCTTCCTGATCCAGCCACTCGTCGGAGTTGCCGATGCGGTCGTCTGCCTTGGCGAAACGTGTGTAGAGCAGGTAATGCGCGCCGGCGTCGCGGGCTTCGCCCATTGCCTGGTCGAGGCCTTCCGGCGCACGGGCGCGGCGGACCATCGGGAAGTATTCGACGAAGCCCTTGAAGGCTTCTTCGGCGACCACGTTCGGCCGTGGATAGGAACCACCCGGCGGCGCGAATGCGCCCTGGGCGATGAAGATGAACGAGTCCGGCTGAATGCGGATATTGTTCACCCGGCGGCTGTCGCTATGGTCCAGAAGTCCCGCATCGCTCATGTGATAGCGAGTGCCTTCGGCCATGTCGCTGACATTCATGCAGCCGCCAAGCGCCAAAACGGCCAGCAGCAAAACCAGGCTACGCATCCTATTCCTCCAGAAGCCGGTGTCGGAAAACCGGCGAATGGCCGTTGGATGCAGCTTTTGCGCCAGCTCGGCTAATTCAGTCACAGAGGCATTCGCGAGCAGGCTCGCTCCCGCAGGGAAATGCATTTTCAAGGTGGGAGCGAGCTTGTTCGCGAAAGCGGTAGATCAGCCGCCAATAATCTTCATGACCGTAGCGCCGCCAGAGAACGCCACCTCCTGCTTGTCACCCAACGCTTTGACCAGCAAACGTTGCAGCGCTGGCAACGCCTGATGCCGCGGCTTGTCGAGCAAATCGCCGACGTAGTGACGGTTGCTCGACGACAGGCAGCCATGCAGCCAACCGGTCGACGACAGGCGCAAGCGCGAACAGGTGCGGCAGAACGGCACGCTTTCGTTGGCGATCACGCCGAAGGTGCCGCGACCGGGAATCGCGTAGCGTACGGCCGTGGCATCCACAGGCGCGTCGGTCTGGGCGTATTCATAACGTTCGCCGATCAGACCGAGCAACTGCTCAAGGCTGACGAACTGCTGCAGGAAGGCGTTCGAGTCTTTGGCCAGGTGGCCCATGCGCATCAACTCGATGAAGCGCAGTTCAAAGCCGCGTTCCAGACAATAATCGAGCAGCGGCATGACCTGATCGAGGTTCTGCCCGCGCAACGGCACCATGTTGACCTTGATCTTCATCCCGGCGGCGGCAGCCTGATCCATGCCGTCGAGCACGCTGGCCAGATCGCCGCCACGAGCGATGCTGCGAAAAGCAGCGGCATCAAGAGTATCGAGGGAAACGTTGATTCGACGCAGACCGGCATCCACCAGCAGCGGCAGTTTTTTCGCAAGAAGTTGACCGTTGGTGGTCAGGCTGATGTCGTCGAGGCCCATCTGGCCGACGGCAGTCATGAACGATTCGAGCTTGGGGCTGACCAGCGGCTCGCCGCCGGTGATACGCAGGCGCTCGATGCCGGCCGCCTCGATCAGGTATTCGACGCCCCGCGCCATGGCTTCGGCCGACAGTTCATCCTGCGCAGCGACCAACCGCTTGCCGTTGGGCACGCAGTAGGTACAGGCATAGTTGCAGGCAGAGGTCAGGCTGATGCGCAGATTGCGAAAACGCCTGCCTTGACGGTCAACGATCATGAAACACTCCGGCGAAAGAAAGTCGAGCGCGCAAAACTTGACTGAGAAATCAGGTTTTAGCAAGCCCTATGCCTGAGTATATTCCTGCGCTACTGCGCCATGTAGCGAAAACATGGCGCAATCAGATCGCTGAATGGCTCAAGTGCTCGGCGTTTCCGGGTCGCGCTTGCGCTTGTTGCCCATGCGCACGCCGATGTCCATCAGGAACTGGAAGAAGCCTTCCTGATCTTCCAGCACATTGCTCCAGAACGGCGAGTGATACAGCGCCACCGCGCCGTGTACCAACGCCCAGGATGCGCAGTAGTGGAAGTACGGCGGCACGTCTTCGAGCTTGCCTTCGCTGATGCGACCCTTGATCAGCAGGGTCAGGCGTTCGAAGTTCGAGGCACGGATCTTGTGCAGTTCCTCGACCATCTCCGGCACCTGATTGCCCTTGACCACTTTCTCTTCGAGGCGGTCAAACAGGCGATAGCGCTGCGGGTCGCGCATGCGGAATTCGAAGTAGGCGCGGGACAGCGCTTCCTTGTCCTTGTCGACATCGGCCGAATGCAGCAACTCGTTCAGATCGCGCTCGTAATCGAGCATCAGGCGCAAGTAGATCTCGGCCTTGGATTTGAAGTGCTTGTAGATCGTGCCTTTGCCGATACCCACGGCATCAGCAATCATCTCCACGGTGACACTGTCTTCACCCTGGTCGAGGAACAGCTTGAGCGCGGTATCGAGAATTTCCTGCTCGCGGCGACGAAATTCACGGACCTTACGAGGTTCTTTATGCATAAGAAAAAGGTCTGAAGGGTCAAAATTCGAAGCCGCGTATTATGCCTAACTTGCACAAAAAAGCACGGTTCATCGACCAAATCTGTGTTTCTTGTTCATTTCGAGAACGATTTGAGCGCAATGAGAACTCAACTGAAGCAAACGTATTCCAAATTTGTTTAAAAACCCTGACCGGCTCACTGGACTGAACGCCAGACTGATCAATACTTGAACTGTCGGCCGACATCTCCCCCAAGTGTCGCGCCGGTAAAGGTACCAACGGACCGCGTGCCTTTGTTTTACTCCTAATGGTCTTAACCCGGATTCACCCCCCAGAACCCGGGTTTTTTTTGCCTGCGATTTGCTCAGCCGTCACAGGGCAGATTTAACACTCGCCAGCGGGAACAGACGCTTGAAATTTTCTGTGGTCTGCTCGGCAAAGCGCTCGTAGTTCTCACCACGCAGCATCGCCAGAAACTCCGCCACTTCGCGCACGTACTGCGGCAGGTTCGGCTTGCCACGATAAGGAATCGGCGCCAGATACGGCGAATCGGTTTCCACCAGCAGGCGATCGGCCGGCACTTTGCTCGCCACATCGCGCAGCGCGTCGGCGTTGCGGAACGTGACGATGCCTGACAGGGAAATGTAATAGCCCATGTCCAGCGCCGCTTTGGCCATGTCCCAGTCTTCGGTGAAACAATGCAACACACCGGCTTGGGGCAACGCCGCTTCGCGCAGCAGTTCGAGGGTGTCGGCACGCGCGCCGCGAGTGTGGATGATCACCGGCTTACCGGTCTGCTGCGCCGCCTGGAGATGCAGGCGAAACGACTCCTGCTGCAATTCGGCGGCTTCCGGCTCGTAGTGATAGTCGAGGCCGGTCTCGCCGATTGCCACCACTTTCGGGTGGTTGAGTTCGTGCAACAACCAGTCAAGCGCCGGTGCCGCGCCTGGCTGCACATCCAGCGGATGCACGCCCACCGAGCAGTCGACGTCGGCATAACGCTCGGCGAGGGCTTTGACGTCGGCGGCGTTGTCGGCACTGACGCCGATGCACAGAAAATGTCCGACCCCGCGCTCACGGGCCGCAGCAAGTGCGGCATCCAGCGAGCCGTCATGGGCGGCGAGGTCGAGGCGATCAAGGTGACAATGGGAATCTACGAGCATAAAAAAGACTGCAACTTACATCGTATGAGTGGGACGGTCGGATTTAAGCGCTCCGGCCAGGTGAGTTTCGATGCGACTGCGCGCGGTGTCGTCACCGTCGTTGAATTGCACGCCGACGCCGGCGGCGCGATTGCCTTGTGCGCCTTTGGGAGTGATCCAGGCGACCTTGCCGGCGACCGGAATCTTTTCCGCTTCATCCATCAGGTGCAAAAGCATGAACACCTCGTCGCCCAACCTGTAGCTTTTGTTGGTCGGGATGAACAGACCACCGTTCTTGATGAACGGCATATACGCGGCGTAAAGCACCGACTTGTCCTTGATGGTCAGGGACAGGATGCCGTTACGCGGCCCCGGGCTGACAGGTTCAATCATGTTCACCTCCACTGCTGATCTTCAGAGTCTAGGTACACATTCTTATCTTTGACCAGGCAATCCCACCCATTGCACCAACAACGCTTCCAGCAACAGCGCCGGATTGAGGTTGGCCTTGCTCAGGACTTTCTGCCGTTGGGCGAGAATCCAGTCCTGAATCTCCAGCACTTTGCCCTGCGCGCTTTTCTGCGCCAGATATTGCACAACCTTGCGCATATCGGCCAGGCCAAGGCCGGCTTCGTCCTGGGTCAACTGATAGCGCAGGATCAGGCTCGACCAGTCGCAGAACCAGTCGAACAGACGCAGCATCGGAATGCTTTTCCACTCTTCCGCCAGCTGCGTCGGCGATTGCTGCCCTTTGAGCAACTTCTTCACGCCTTCGACCACTAGCGCGCGCTGTTCGCGCACGCCCTGGGCTTGCAGGCTGACCGCCATCAGCGGCGAGCCGGCGGCGAGCGTCAGCAGTTCGACGCGTTCTTCTTCGGCGCAATCCGGCAGCGCCTGAGCCAGCCACTCCAGGCTCATCGCCTCACCCGGCAGCGGGCAGGCCTGCTGCACGCAACGGCTCTTGATGGTCGGCAACAAACGGCTCGGCTGATGGCTGACCAACAGCAGCACGGTATCCCCTGAGGGCTCTTCGAGGCTTTTCAGCAAGGCGTTGGCAGCGTTGATGTTCATCGACTCGACCGGCTCGATCAGCACCACTTTGCGCCCGCCGAGCTGTGCGGTCTGCACGACGAAACTGACAAGATCACGAACCTGATCGACCTTGATCGCCTTGTCCGCTTCTTCCGGCTCCAGAATGTAATTGTCCGGGTGACTGCCGGCCTTGAGCAGCAAGCAGGATTTGCACTCGCCACACGCCTCGGGCGTCGACCGCTGGCACAGCAGGCTGGCCATCAGACGTTCGGCCAGGGCACGTTTGCCGATTCCGGCCGGGCCGTGCAGCAGATACGCGTGGGCGTGCTGACTGCGTCCGGCCAGTTGCTGCCAGAGGTTGTCCTGCCATGGATAGGCCTCAGCCACGGGCCAGCTCCAGCAGATTCGGCAGCAAAGTGTCCAGCGATTGCTGGACCTTGGTCAATGGCTGACCGGCATCGATGCGCACATAGCGCGAAGGGTCGGCTTCGGCGCGTTTCAGGAACGCATTGCGCACGCTTTCGAAAAACCCCCGCCCTTCCAGTTCGAAACGGTCCAGTCGACCACGGGCACTGGCACGGGCCAGACCGATTTCCACGGGCAGATCGAAAATCAGCGTCAGATCGGGACGCAAGTCGCCCTGCACGAAAGTCTCCAGAGTGGCGATGCGCTCCAGCGACAAACCCCGACCGCCGCCCTGATAGGCGTACGTCGAATCGGTGAAGCGATCACACAGCACCACGGCGCCACGGGCCAGCGCCGGGCGAATCACCTCTGCCAGATGTTGCGCGCGTGCGGCGAATACCAGCAACAACTCGGCGTCCGGGTGCATCACTTCGTCGGCCGGTGTCAGCAACACCTCGCGAATCCGCTCGGCCAGTGGCGTGCCACCCGGCTCACGGGTGAGCACCACTTCGATACCGGCGGCGCGCAGGCGCTCGGCGAGGTATTCGCGATTGGTGCTCTTGCCCGCGCCTTCCGGGCCTTCCAGGGTAATAAACAAGCCAGTCACAGGCAGTCCTTCATCAAAGTCATTGCGCGTTTTGCGGTGCAGCGGCGTCCGGTTCTTGGGCTGGCGCCGGATCTTGCGGCGGCGCTTTCGATGGCACTTCGGGCAGCGCCTCGGGCGCAGTGTTCGGCGAAGCGGCCGGAATCGCCTCATCGGTGGCCGGCGCCGTTTCGGACGCGTTCACTGGCGCCGGGCTGGAACGGTAATCGGCACGGCGTTTGAGCTGGTACTCGCGCACTGCGTTGTTGTGCGCATCCAGATCATCGGAAAACACATGGCTGCCATCGCCACGGGCGACGAAATACAGGCTGCTGCCTTCTACCGGATTGAGCGCAGCATGAATCGCTTCGCGTCCGACCATCGCAATCGGCGTCGGCGGCAAGCCGGGAATCACGTACGTGTTGTAAGGCGTCGGTTCTTTCAAATGCGCGCGGGTCAGTTTGCCGGTGTAGCGATCACCGAGGCCATAAATCACCGTCGGGTCGGTCTGCAACTGCATACCCAGCGCCATCCGCCGCACAAAGACGCCGGCGATCTGGCCGCGTTCCTGCGGTACGCCGGTTTCCTTCTCGACCAGTGAAGCCATGATCAGCGCTTGATAGGGTTCGGTGTAAGGCACATCGGCGGAACGCTGCGCCCACTCTTTGGCAAGCACTTCGTCGAGGCGGTCAAAGGCCTTCTTCAGGAGCTCGGCATCGGACATGCCGCGCACGAACCGATAGGTGTCCGGGAAGAACCGGCCTTCAGGGAACAAGCCCTTGTGGCCAATCCTGGCCATGACGTCGCCGTCGCTCAGACCGTTGAGGGTCTGCTCGAGCTTGTCGTCCTTGGCCAGGGCGGCCCGCACTTGATGGAAAGTCCAGCCTTCGACCAGAGTCAGGCTGTACTGAACCACGTCGCCGCGCTTCCACGAATCGATCAGACCGTTGACGGTCATGCCCGGCTGCATGCGGTACTCGCCGCTGTGAATCGGCGTGCCGGCGAGGTTGAAGCGCCAGTAGACGCGCAGCCAGAACGCGTCCTTGATGACGCCATCGGTCTCGAGTTCAAGGAAGGTACGGGTCGGAGTGGAGCCTTTCGGCACATCCAGCAGTTGCTCCTGCGGGATGTTCAGGGGCTGTTCCAGTGCCGAATGAATTTTCCAGGCGCTGGCGCCCAACAGCAGCCCTGCCAGAACCAGTCCGGTTTCCAGCAGCAGCAAAAGTTTACGTCTCACGAATCAAGCATCCAGTAGCGCGCGGGCAATGGTTTGCAGTTTACGGGTGAGCGGGCCAACCGGCCAGCTCAGTGCAGCACAGGCGCGTACCGGCCAGACGCCATAAACGCTGTTGCAGACAAACACTTCATCAGCCCATTGCAGGTGATCGAGGCTGATATCGGCGATTTGCGCAGGGATGGCCAGTGACTCGGCCTGAAACAATATTTCCGCGCGCATCACACCAGCGACGCCGCAGCGCTTCAAGTCGGGCGTGATCAGACCACCGTCGCGCACCAGGAAAATATTGCTGAACACGCCTTCGACGACGCGCCCGGCCTGATCGAGCATCAAGCCTTCGGCATGCTCGCTGTCCTGCCACTCGGCGCGGGCAAGCACCTGTTCGAGTCGATTCAGATGTTTGAGTCCGGCCAACAACGGCTGCGTGGACAAGCGGGTGTTGCAGGGAAAGAGGCGGATGCCGTGTTCGGCGTGGGCAGCGGGATAAGCCGCCGGCGGATTGCCTTGCAGAATGCGTCGGCCCTGTGCCGCAGGGTCGGGTGCATAACCGCGCAGACCGTCACCGCGAGTGAGGATGAGCTTGAGCACGCCCTCGCCCATCGCAGCCGCATAGCTAAGCAGCTCGTGGCGAATCAGCTCGATATCGGTCGAGATGGCCAGACGCATACAGCCCTCGGCCAGACGCGTCAGGTGCCGATCCAGCAGGATCGGCCGACCGCTGTGCACGGCAATGGTCTCGAACAGACCATCGCCGTAAGCCAGGCCGCGATCTTTCAGCGACAGCGCGTCAGCCGGTTGACCGTCGACCCAGCTCTCCATCAGCCCGCGAACCGGCGGAACGCCAGAGTGCCGTTGGTGCCGCCAAAACCGAAGGAGTTGGACAGCACGACATCGATGTCCATGTTGCGCGCGGTGTGCGCGACGAAATCGAGATCGCAGCCTTCGTCAGGCTCATCAAGGTTGATGGTCGGCGGTGCCACCTGGCTGTTGATTGCCAGCACGCTGAAGATCGCCTCGACGGCGCCCGCTGCACCCAGCAGGTGTCCGGTCATCGACTTGGTCGAGCTGACCGCCAGCTTGTAGGCGTGATCGCCGAACACCGACTTGATCGCGTTGGCTTCGGCAAGGTCGCCGGCCGGGGTCGAAGTGCCGTGAGCGTTGATGTACTGCACCTGATCGACATTGATCTTCGCATCGCGCAGGGCATTGGTGATGCAGCGCGCGGCACCGGCGCCGTCGGCGGGTGGCGAGGTCATGTGGAACGCATCGCCACTGGTGCCGAAACCGATCAGCTCGGCGTAGATCGTCGCGCCGCGCGCCTTGGCGTGTTCGAGTTCTTCAAGAACCAGCGCACCGGCGCCGTCGGACAGGACGAAGCCATCACGGCCCTTGTCCCATGGACGACTGGCGCGGGTCGGCTCGTCGTTGCGGGTCGACAGCGCACGGGACGCGCCGAAGCCGCCCATGCCCAGGCCGCAAGCGGCCATTTCCGCACCGCCGGCAATCATCACGTCGGCTTCGTCATACATGATGTTGCGCGCGGCCATGCCGATACAGTGCGTACCGGTGGTGCACGCGGTGGCGATAGCGTAGTTGGGTCCCTGTGCGCCCAGATGGATCGACAGGAAACCGGAAATCATATTGATGATCGAGCCAGGCACAAAGAATGGCGAGATTCGCCGAGGACCGGTCTCGTGCAGGGTGCGACTGGTTTCTTCGATGTTGGTCAGACCGCCGATACCCGAACCCATGGCCACGCCAATGCGCTCACGGTTGGCGTCGGTGACTTCCAGACCGGCGTTGCGCACGGCTTGAAAACCTGCGGCGAGGCCGTACTGAATGAACAGGTCGAGCTTGCGCGCTTCCTTGACCGACAGGTACTCCTCGACATTGAAGCCTTTGACCGAACCGCCAAAGCGGGTCGAATAGGCAGAAAGGTCGGTGTGTTCGATCAGACCAATGCCACTGCGGCCAGCCAGAATGCCCTGCCAACTGCTCGGCACATCCGTGCCCAGTGGCGACAACATACCCATACCGGTGACTACGACGCGTCTACGCGACACAGCACTCTCCTTTTTCAAATGACGACTTTGCATCAGGCCTAAAGAAAAAACCGCACGCCATGATGGCAGTGCGGTTTTTCCATGACAGCAAGCAACGATTACAAACTATTACGCCTGGTGGCTGGTAACGTAGTCGATTGCAGCTTGTACAGTAGTGATCTTTTCAGCTTCTTCGTCAGGGATTTCGGTCTCGAATTCCTCTTCCAGAGCCATCACCAGCTCAACGGTGTCAAGGGAGTCGGCACCCAGGTCTTCTACGAAGGAAGCGGTGTTGACCACTTCTTCTTCTTTAACACCCAGTTGCTCGGCAACGATTTTCTTGACGCGCTCTTCGATGGTGCTCATACCTTGTTTTCACTCCTAATGGACAAATTCAGGCAGCTGGCCAGTGGGTAAGTGTATAGAAAGACTTTTCAGCTTTTCAACTGAAAGCTTCACTCCTCAAACCCTGCGGCCCTCTGCCTATAAATAGATTGCAGCTTTATAACGGATTTTAGACAGCTCGTATGACATTTTTTTGAAGCAATCCGTCACATTTTACTTACATGTACATCCCACCGTTCACCGGGATTGTAGCCCCGGTAACGTATGCCGCACCGTCGGATGCAAGAAAAGCGACCACGGACGCGATCTCTTGAGCTTGTCCCAGACGACCCAGCGGAATCTGCGTCTGCAAGGCTTCACGCTGTGCTTCAGGCAGCTCGCGGGTCATATCGGTGTCGATGAACCCTGGGGTTACCGAGTTGACCGTAATCGAACGCGAACCGACTTCACGCGCCATCGCCCGGCTGAAACCTTCCAGACCGGCCTTGGCGGCTGCATAGTTTACTTGGCCGGCGTTGCCCATGGCACCCACCACCGAGCCAATACTGATAATTCGACCCCAACGTGCCTTGGTCATGCCGCGCAGAACGCCCTTGGACAGGCGATACAGACTGTTCAGGTTGGTATCGATCACGTCGTACCATTCGTCGTCTTTCATGCGCATCATCAGGTTATCGCGGGTGATACCGGCATTATTGACCAGAATCGCCACCGGCGCACCGAACTGTTCCTGAATGCCCGCCAGCACGGCGCTGACCGACTCGTCGCTGGTGACGTTGAGTTCGAAACCGGCACCCTGAATGCCGTTTTCCTTCAGGGTCGCAGCAATGCGCTCGGCGCCCGACGCGGAGGTCGCGGTGCCAACAACGATGGCGCCCTGACGACCCAGTTCCAGTGCGATGGCCTGGCCGATACCGCGGCTTGCACCGGTGACCAGTGCAACTTTACCTTGCAGACTCATGCAAGTTTCTCCTGATTCAGGCCTGCGCTGCACGAGCGGCAGCGAAGGCGTCTGGGGTATTGAGATTGGAAGTCGAAACGCCTTCGGCGCAACGTTTGTTGAGGCCGGCCAGGACTTTGCCCGGGCCGCATTCGACCAGATTCGTGGCGCCCTTGCCCGCCAGGGTCTGCACCGATTCAACCCAGCGCACTGGCTTGTAGAGTTGTTCCAACAGATCACGCTTGAGGGTTTCCAGATCGGCCGGCACTTGTGCGCTGACGTTCTGGACGACCGGGATCTGCGGCGCCTGCCAGTCGATGGCAGCGATCGACTCAGCGAAGCGCTCGGCAGCCGGACGCATCAGTTCACAGTGCGATGGCACGCTCACCGGCAACGGCATGGCGCGTTTGGCACCACGGGCCTTGCAGCCTTCGATGGCGCGCTCGACGGCTGCCTTGGCGCCGGCGATCACCACTTGGCCTGGCGAGTTGAAGTTCACCGCGCTGACGACTTCGCCTTGCGCCGCTTCGGCGCAGGCTGCCAGCACATCGGCATCTTCCAGACCGAGAATCGCGGCCATGCCGCCCTGCCTGGCCGGCACCGCTTCCTGCATCAACTGGCCACGGCGCTCGACAAGCTTGACCGCGTCAGCCAGGGTCAGGCTGCCGGCGGCGACCAAGGCACTGTATTCACCCAGGCTATGACCGGCGACGAATGCCGGACGCGCGCCACCTTCAGCCAGCCACAGACGCCACAGGGCGATCGATGCGGTCAGAATGGCCGGCTGGGTTTTATCAGTTTGATTGAGCAGCTCTTCCGGGCCCTGCTGGGTCAATGCCCACAGGTCATAGCCCAGCGCAGCAGAGGCTTCTTGAAATGTTTCGAGGATCAGCGGATGTTGCGCGCCCAGCTCGGCCAGCATGCCGAGGGACTGCGAACCCTGTCCTGGAAAGACGAATGCGAGGGAAGCAGACATGTAACAAGCCCCTAATGATCTTGTCGTCGGAAAATAACGTCCCGCTCGGGACGGGAGAAACTGACAGTTTGGATGGCCCTTTGAACCGGGCGGTCACATTTAAGCATTGTCCGACGAAAACGCCTAAGACAACAGATCCTCCAGACGACCGTGGAGGCGCTCGGGCAGGTTCTCCTGAATCTCGATCAGCGCCCGCTGAATCGCACTCTGAAAGCCCTGCACCCCGGCCGATCCGTGACTTTTCACGACGATGCCCTGCAAGCCGAGAAAGCTTGCGCCATTATGTCGCGCCGGGGCCAGATCGGCCTGCAGACGCTTCATCAACGGCATCGCGAGCGCACCTACAGCGCGAGAAGCCAGGTTTTTCTTGAACAGAGCCTCGATGCGCGCCGCAATCATCGTCGCCAGCCCCTCGCTGGATTTGAGCAGAATATTGCCGACGAAACCGTCACAGACCACCACATCGGCCTCGCCGCGATACAAGCCGTCGCCTTCGATGAAGCCGATGTAGTTGATCCCGCGCGCAGCCTGCAACAGCGTCGCCGCCAGTTTGACCTGCTGATTGCCCTTGATGTCTTCGGTGCCGATGTTCAGCAGCGCCACACGCGGACGGGCAATCCCCAAGGTCTGCGCAGCCACCGAACCCATCACAGCGAACTGCAGCAGGTGCTCGGCACTGCAATCGACGTTGGCGCCAAGATCGAGCAACTGGCAATAACCGGTCTGCGTCGGAATCGCCGCCACCATGGCCGGACGATCAATGCCGGGCAGCGTCTTCAGGACAAAACGCGACAACGCCATCAACGCGCCGGTATTGCCGGCACTGACACAGGCCTGCACCTTGCCATCGCGGAGCAATTCGAGGGCGACACGCATCGACGAATCCGGCTTGCCACGCAGGGCCTGGGCAGGTTTTTCGTCCATGGTGATGACTTCGCTGGCCGGAACAATCGTCAGGCGCGCGCGATCGGCAGCCGACTGGCCGTGGATCAGTTCTTCAAGAAGGGAGGGTTGACCGACGAGGGTCAGGTGCAACGAGGGCGTAGCAGACAGGCAAGCGAGACTGGCCTGAACAATGCTGCGGGGACCGAAGTCCCCGCCCATTGCGTCAATCGCGATGACTTGAGCGGACAAGTGATTACTCGTCAGCGCCCTTGTCGATCACTTTACGGCCACGGTATACGCCTTCTGGCGATACGTGGTGACGCAGGTGAACTTCACCGGTGGTTTTTTCTACAGACAGGGTGCTAGCCTCGAGAGCGTCGTGCGAACGGCGCATGTCACGGGCAGAGCGGGATTTTTTGTTCTGCTGAACAGCCATAATTGATTAACTCCTAAACGTTTGGGTCACGCTTTAACTGCGCCAATACACTGAACGGGTTGGACCGCGTTACCTCGTCCTCGCTCGGTTCGGGCTCATCTGCTCCCGCCGGCTGCTGGCATTCTTCCGGATGATGAGCAGGCACAATGGGCAAGGCGAGCAGAAGCTCCTCCTCGATCAGTGACTGCAGATCCAATGGATCTTCGCCCAGTTCCAGCACGTCATAACCTTTCGGCAACGACTGGGTATTCGCACCCTCCTTCACCACCGCGTAACTGCATTCGCTGTGGATCGGCAGGGTGACCAGCTCAAGACAACGCTGGCAAACCATTTTGACTTCGGTGTCGATAAAGCTGTGGATGACCACAGACTTACGTTCATCTCGTTCAAAAACGAATTTGGCCTGCACCGTACCGACATCGTCGGAAAGCGGGTCGCAGAGTCTCTTCAAATCGGCCAGCAGCAGTTCACCTTGAAGGGTGGTGCCACGGTCAGCCAATTTGCGCGGGTCAACGTGAGGTGGAATCGGGTCATTCAACATAGGCGCAGCATTATAGGGATGCACCCACCCATGTCAAAGGAAATTGTGCCCTGTCCGTCACTTGCGTGCCTCCGCTAGAATCCGCACCTGCCTCAGGAGACGTCCATGCTGCCTTTATTACTCGCTTCAAGCTCGACTTATCGCCGCCAATTGCTCGCCCGCCTGCACCTGCCGTTCGTCTGCAGCTCGCCGGACATCGATGAAAGTCATCGCCCGGGCGAGTCCGCGCTCGACCTGGTCAAACGTCTCGCCGAGGAAAAAGCCCGGGCCTTGGCGGACAGCCACCCTGCTCACCTGATCATTGGCTCGGATCAGGTCGCCGTCCTCGGCGAACAGATCATCGGCAAGCCGCACACCTTCGAAAAGGCCCGCGATCAGCTGATGGCCGCCAGCGGCGCGAGCGTGACCTTCCTCACCGGCCTGGCGCTGTTCAACAGCCAGACCGGGCAATGCCAGGTCGACTGCGTGCCGTTCACCGTGCACATGCGCCAGCTGGATCAGGCGCGCATCGAACGCTATCTGCGCATTGAGCAGCCGTACGACTGCGCCGGCAGCTTCAAGGCCGAAGGCTTGGGTGTAAGCCTGTTTCAATCGACCGAAGGTCCGGACGCCACCAGCCTGATCGGCCTGCCGCTGATTCGTCTGATTGATATGATGCTGGCCGAAGGTGTGCAAATCCCTTAAAAGCAAAAGATCGCAGCCTTCGGCAGCTCCTACAGAATCGGCGTCACCGCAAAAAAAGCGAGTGAACATTAATCCTGTAAGAGCTGCCGCAGGCTGCGATCTTTTGATCTACCGGCAATTTACCGCAACGAAGGCCCGTGGAAACCCATCCACATCGCCAATTGCTCCGCCACGCTGGCACCAAGCTTCTTCGAGAAACGATCGAACGGCGACTCCTGCACAGTGAAGTCCACCAGTTCCTTCTCGCCAATCACATCACGCGCCACCGAACTGGCACTGCCCAGGCCGTCGATCAGGCCCAGCGGCAGCGCCTGCTCACCCGACCAGACCAGCCCGGAAAACAGCTCCGGATGCTCTTTGTCTTTCAGGCGTTCACCACGCCCCTGCTTGACGCTGTTGATGAACTGCTTGTGCGTAGTGTCGAGCACGCCTTGCCAGAACGCGGTTTCTTCAGGCTTTTGCGGCTGGAACGGATCGAGAAACGCCTTGTGCTCGCCGGAGGTGTAAGTACGACGCTCAACACCCAGCTTTTCCATGGTGCCGACGAAACCGTAACCCGCCGCTGTCACGCCGATCGAACCCACCAGACTGGCCTTGTCGGCGTAAATCTGGTCCGCCGCGCTGGCGATGTAGTAAGCACCGGAGGCACCTAGATCGGAAATCACTGCGTAAAGCTTGATCTCCGGGTGCAGAGCACGCAGACGCTTGATCTCGTCGTAGACATAACCCGACTGCACCGGACTGCCGCCCGGGCTGTTGATGCGCAGGATCACGCCCTTGACCTTTTTGTCTTCGAACGCCGCGCGCAGGCTGCCCACGATATTGTCGGCGCTGGCTGGCTCCTTGTCGGCGATTACGCCGTCGATCTCGATCAACGCCGTGTAGTTCGGCCCGCGCGTGGCGCTTTTTTCCATGTCCATCAGCGGCGTGAAGAGCAGCAGCGCAATAAACAGATAAACAAACGTCAGCAGTTTGAAGAAAATCCCCCAGCGCCGCGAACGGCGTTGTTCCTGCACGCCAGCCAGCAGAGTTTTTTCCAACAGCTTCCAGCTCTTCGCGTCACCGTCGTCGGCACTTGCCTTGGCCGGTGCTTTCCATTCGTCGGTCATGCCATCTACCCCAGCAAAAACGTATTAAGCCCGCTGACCCAGCCAGGCATGCAATTCAGAAAAACGGTCGATCGACAGCCGCGGCTCGAACTGTTGCAGGGACTCGATCGATTGCGCGCCATAACTGACCGCCACCGAATCCATTCCCGCATTGCGCGCCATCAGCAGATCGAACGACGAATCACCGACCATCAACGCCTGCTCCGGGCGCACGCCGCAGTGGCTGACGATCTGCTCAAGCATCAGAGGGTGCGGCTTGCTGGCAGTTTCATCGGCGGCACGGGTGATATCGAAATAATCTTCCCAGCCATTGGCCTTGAGCACGCGATCCAGTCCGCGCCGGTTTTTGCCGGTCGCCACCGCCAGGTGATAGCCCTGCTCGCGAAACGACGCCATCGACTCGACCACGCCTTCGAACAGCGGCGAAGGCACGGCCTCGGCAGCGATGTAGTGATCGGCGTAGTACTCGCGAAAAGCGAGCAGTTCTGCGTCGCTGATTTCGGGGTACAGGGTGCGAATCGCTTCCGGCAATCCGAGGCCGATGATGCCTTTTACGGCGAAGTCATCGCGCAGCTCGAAACCGGAACGGCCGGACGCCGAATGCATGGCCTCGACGATCCGGTGAATGGAATCGGCGAGGGTGCCGTCCCAATCGAAAATCAGCAGTTTGTAATCAGATGGGCGCACTCAATCGCTCCACGGTCTTGGCCCACATTTCGTCAACCGGTGCTTGCAGGGTCAGCTTGCCGCCATCGGGCAGCGGCACAGTCAGCATGTAGGCGTGCAGGAACAAGCGCTTGCCACCCAGATCGCGGATTTCCCTGGTGAAATCGTCGTCGCCGTACTTGCTGTCGCCGGCGATGCAATGCCCGGCGTGCAGGGTGTGCACACGAATCTGGTGGGTACGCCCGGTAACCGGTTTGGCCTCGACCATGGTGGCAAAATCGCCGAAGCGGCGCAGCACCTTGAACACGGTCAGAGCCTCCTTGCCTTCATCGTTGACTTCAACCATGCGCTCGCCGGAACGCAGATTGCTCTTGAGCAATGGCGCACGGACTTGCTTGATCGATGTTGCCCAGTTGCCGCGAACCAGTGCCATGTAGCGCTTGTCGACGCCATCGCCGCGCAGTTGCTCGTGCAAGTGGCGCAACATGCTGCGCTTTTTGGCGATCATCAGCAGGCCGGAGGTGTCACGGTCGAGACGGTGAACCAGTTCCAGCTCCTTGGCATCGGGACGCAACTGACGAAAGGCTTCGATCACCCCGAAATTCAGCCCGCTGCCGCCGTGAACCGCAATGCCGGCGGGCTTGTTGATCACGATCAGGGCTTTGTCTTCGTAGACAATCGACGCTTCCAGCCGCTGCAGCAGCCCCTGGGCCAGGGGCACCGGCTCGTCGCGCTCAGGCACGCGAACCGGCGGCACGCGCACGATATCGCCGGCCTGGAGCTTGTATTCGGGCTTGATCCGACCTTTGTTAACGCGCACTTCGCCTTTGCGCAAAATGCGGTAAATCAAGGTCTTGGGCACGCCTTTGAGCCGGGCGAGGAGAAAGTTGTCGATTCGTTGGCCGGCATACTCCGGCGAGACTTCAAGCAGTTGAACGCCTGGAGTCGAAGGGGCAGTAGTTGTCATGCCGCGGATGATAACAATTTTTATGGAATTGAAGCACTTAATCATTGCTGCTATAGTCGCGAACGCCGCCAAAAGCGGCCTGGACAGCGGAACCACGGTCAAAGACCGGCCCTGACCAACGCAATTCACCAGGGCGCGAGGCCGTCCTACGGGGCTTTCGCTACGTAACGGTGGAGTTTGCGGTTGTAACGAGCGCAGGTGACATGAGGCCTGAATTACACCGCCGAGCAGAGTTCTCACTCGCCCGGCAGGCAACATTCGAGGCCAGTTCACAAAGTGCAGTCGACTGCGAATGACCCCGAGCGAATGTTTCGGAAACATCGCCTGAATTAGCCATGATGCGTGACCTCCCCTTTCGGAGCTCACGGTAAATGCCAACCCGCTGCGGATTCTGCGCGCGGCAGCACCCGAATTATCAGGGATACGTGTAGGGTGGAGATGCACAACCGCCGGACTGTGTAGCAACAAGCTTTGATCAAGACGCTTCATCTCGTCCACAGCCGCTGGTTGATTCCTCCTCCTGACTGAGTGCTTAAGTAGCCACAGCAAGCAGGACGCGTACGTCGCGGTATCGGCCCAATTGGCCGAACATCGCTGGACACGGGAATGGCCAACCACTCCCGACGCACCTGACACCGACCGTGAGAAGTCGTGTGTGCCGAACGCCGTTTCCGGCAGCCCGGAAACCGACGGTACTACATGAAAAGAATGCTGATTAACGCAACTCAACCCGAAGAGTTGCGTGTTGCACTGGTAGATGGCCAGCGCCTCTACGACCTGGACATCGAATCCGGTGCACGCGAGCAGAAGAAGGCCAACATCTATAAAGGCCGCATCACTCGCATCGAACCAAGCCTTGAGGCTGCCTTTGTCGATTTCGGCTCCGAGCGCCACGGCTTCCTGCCCCTCAAAGAAATCTCCCGCGAATACTTCAAGAAAGCCCCCGAAGGCCGCGTCAACATCAAGGACGTCCTGAGCGAAGGCCAGGAAGTCATCGTTCAGGTCGAGAAAGAAGAACGTGGCAACAAGGGCGCCGCCCTGACCACCTTCATCAGCCTCGCCGGTCGTTACCTCGTGCTGATGCCGAACAACCCGCGTGCCGGCGGCATCTCCCGTCGCATCGAAGGCGAAGAGCGCAACGAACTGCGTGAAGCGCTGAACGGTCTGGTCGCTCCGGCCGACATGGGTCTGATCGTGCGCACTGCCGGCCTGGGCCGCAGCAGCGAAGAAATGCAGTGGGACCTCGACTACCTGCTGCAACTGTGGACCGCCATCAAAGAGGCTTCGCTGGATCGCTCCGCGCCATTCCTGATCTACCAGGAAAGCAACGTGATCATCCGCGCCATCCGCGATTACCTGCGCCAGGACATCGGCGAAGTGCTGATCGACAGCGTTGAAGCCCAGGACGAAGCCCTGACCTTCATCCGCCAGGTGATGCCGCAGTACGCCAGCAAGATCAAGCTGTACGAAGACAGCGTGCCGCTGTTCAACCGTTTCCAGATCGAAAGCCAGATTGAGACCGCGTTCCAGCGCGTCGTCGAACTGCCTTCCGGCGGCTCCATCGTCATCGATCCGACCGAAGCCCTGGTGTCCATCGACATCAACTCGGCGCGCGCCACCAAAGGCAGCGACATCGAAGAAACCGCCCTGCAGACCAACCTTGAAGCCGCCGAAGAAATCGCCCGTCAGTTGCGCCTGCGCGACATCGGCGGCCTGATCGTCATCGACTTCATCGACATGACCCCGGCCAAGAACCAGCGCGCCGTGGAAGAAAAAGTCCGTGAATGCCTGGAAGCCGACCGCGCCCGTGTGCAGATCGGTCGCATCTCGCGCTTCGGCCTGCTGGAAATGTCCCGTCAGCGCCTGCGTCCTTCGCTGGGCGAAAGCAGTGGCATCGTCTGCCCGCGTTGCAACGGCACCGGCATCATCCGTGACGTTGAATCGCTGTCGCTGGCCATCCTGCGTCTGATCGAAGAAGAAGCCCTGAAGGACCGCACCGCCGAAGTTCGCGCGCAAGTGCCGATCCCGGTCGCCGCGTTCCTGCTCAACGAAAAACGCAACTCGATCACCAAGATCGAACTGCGCACCCGTGCCCGCATCGTCATTCTGCCGAACGATCACCTCGAAACGCCGCACTTCGAAGTTCAGCGTCTGCGTGATGACAGCCCGGAAGCCGCAACCAACCAGTCCAGCTACGAAATCGCTGCGGCAGCTGCCGAAGTCGAAGAAGTCCAGCCAGCCGCTGCCACCCGTACCCTGGTTCGCCAGGAAGCTGCGGTGAAGACTGCGCCGGCCCGCGCCAACGCGCCGGTGCCGACGGAAGTTGCCCCTGCCGCCCCTGCTCCGGCACCGGTTGCCGCGCCTGAGCCGAGCCTGTTCAAAGGTCTGGTGAAGTCGCTGGTCAGCCTGTTCGCCACCAAGGAAGAGCCAGCCGCACCGGTCGCCGTTGCGAAACCGGCTGCCACCGAGCGTCCAGCGCGTAACGAAGAGCGTCGCAACGGTCGTCAGCAGAGCCGCAACCGTAACGGTCGCCGCGATGAAGAACGCAAGCCGCGCGAAGAACGTGCTCCACGTGAAGAGCGTGCGCCGCGCGAACCGCGTGAAGAGCGTCAGCCACGTGAAGTCCGTGAGCCCCGTGAAGCTCGCAGCGAAGCACCGGTTGCCCGCGAAGAGCGCGCACCACGTGCCCCGCGTGAAGAACGTGCACCGCGCGCACCGCGTGAAGATCGCAAGCCGCGTGGCGAGCGTGAAGAACGCGTACGTGAACTGCGTGAGCCACTGGACGCCGCGCCAGTCGCAGCCGCAGCCACCGCTGCCGTGTCGGCTGAAGAGCGTCCGGCCCGTCAGCCACGCGAGGAACGCGCTCCGCGTCCGCCGCGTGAAGAACGTCAACCGCGCGCCGAACAAGCCGCTGCTGCCGTCGCTGAAGAAGAAGTGAACACCAATAACGAAGAGCAACTGCCGGAAGACGGTCAGGACAGCGCCGAAGGCGATCGTCCACGTCGTCGCTCCCGTGGTCAGCGTCGTCGCAGCAACCGTCGCGAGCGTCAGCGTGATGCCAACGGCAACGTGATCGAAGGTTCGGAAGAGTCCGAGTCCGCTGAAAACGCTGGTGAGCCAAGCACTGCCGATCTGGCCGCTGGCCTGGCCGTCACCGCCGCCGTTGCCAGCAGCACCATCAGCGCGCCGGCTGAAGCCCAGGCCCACGAGCAGGCTGAACGCGCCACCGCCGCCACACTGGAAACTGCTCCAGTCGAAGCGCCGGTTGTCGAAGCCACCACCCCTGTGGAAGTGACCGCTGCACCGGAAATCGAAGTGGCCCCGGTTCGCGAAGCCCAACCTCAGGCTGAAGCGGCGGCTGAACCAGAAGCTACCGTTGAAGCGCCAGCTGCCGTCACTGAGCCAGCGGTGGAAACCGTCACTGAAGACGTCACCAAAACCGTGCGTGAAGTTCGCGAAGAGCAGACTGCGTTCAACTGGGTTGCCGAGCCAGCCGTCACCGAAGCGCCAGCGCCAGTCGCTGAAGTCGAAGTGCCGCAGGCCATGGTTTCCGAGCCAGTAGTTGCAGCGGCCGAACCGGCTCCAGAGCCAGCGGTTGAAGCACCAGCTGTCGAAGCACCGATTGCGAAAGCTCAGGTTGAAGAAGCACCAGCCGTAGTCGAAGCGCCTGCCCCGGTAGTTGAAGCACCGGCTCCGGTCAGCGCCCTGACGCCAAACGGTCGCGCGCCAAACGACCCGCGTGAAGTGCGTCGTCGCAAGCGTGAAGCCGAGCGTCTGCAGAAGGAAGCCGAACTGGCTGCCGCTGCGGCGCCAGTGGCTGCCGAACCAGCCGCTGCGGCTGAAGTGGTCGAGGCAGCCCCTGCCCCGGTCGCTGAAGAAGCATCGGTTGAAGCGGTGATCGCTGAAGCACCACGCTCCGTTCAGGACGCGGTCGAGCAGCGCGAAGAAGCCCAGGAAAAACAGCACGAGCCTAAACCACTCGTGTAATTCCTGAAGCGATTAAAAAGCCCCGCCAGGTGAAAGCCTGGCGGGGCTTTTTATTGACTGCGATTCAGGCCGCACCGATGTTCATTGTA
>NZ_QETJ01000085.1:0-21957 GCF_003105095.1 Pseudomonas sp. NDM
GGGCTTCCTGACCAAGCAGAGATCCCCCTGTGGGAGCGAGCCTGCTCGCGAAAGCCATATACCTGACGGCGAGAATTACCCCCCGTCCGGTGCTTTATCAGACAACCCAAGCATCCGCGCCTCACTTTGGCTAAAATGCCGGCCTTTTCCACCGACACCCGCCGGAAACCGCCGTGAGCAAAGAACCCGATCGCATTTTCGCCCAGCCCATGGCCCAGGTGCCTGACTTCGCCTTCAATGAAGACGTGGTGCGGGTGTTCCCGGACATGATCAAGCGCTCGGTGCCGGGTTATCCAACCATCGTCGAGAACCTCGGCGTGCTCGCGGCGCAATTCGCTCAACCGAACAGCGTGCTCTACGACCTAGGTTCGTCGCTCGGCGCAGTGACTCAAGCCCTGCGCCGCCATGTGCGCACCGACGGTTGCCGGGTGATTGCTGTGGATAACTCGGCGGCGATGGTCGAGCGTTGCCGGGAATACCTCAACGGCCAGGACTCGATGTTTCAGGAATTGCTGCCGGTCGAAGTGATCGAGGGCGATATCCTCGCGCTGGAGTTCCAGCCCGCTTCGGTGGTGGCGCTGAACTTCACCCTGCAATTCATCGCCCCGGATCAGCGCACCGCGCTGCTCTCGCGCATTCGTCAGTCGTTGTTGCCCGGCGGCGCACTGATTCTGTCGGAGAAGCTGCGCTTCAATGATGCCGAAGAGCACGCGCTGCTCACCGATCTGCACGTCGCGTTCAAACGCGCCAACGGCTACAGCGAACTGGAAATCGCCCAGAAGCGCAGCGCCATCGAAAATGTCATGAAGCCCGACAGCCTCGAAGAACACCGCGAACGCCTGCTGGCCGCCGGATTCTCGAAAGTCGTGCCGTGGTTCCAGTGTCTTAACTTTGCCTCGTTGATTGCCTTGCCATGATTGATCTGTCCCCCCTCGCCCGCCGTCTGGCCGGCACTCCGCTGGCCGAATGGGCCAACACCCTGCAGCGTCAACTCGACAAGAAAATGGAAAAAGGCCACGGCGACCTGGAGCGCTGGCAAAGTGCGCTGGATGCCTTGCCGAAGATTCAGCCGAGCGAAGTCGACTTGCTCAACGGCCTGACACTCGACACCGATTGCGACGACGACACTCGCGCACAGATGCGCAGCGCACTGATGGGCCTGTCGCCGTGGCGCAAAGGGCCGTTCGATCTGTTTGGCGTGCACGTCGACACTGAATGGCGCTCGGACTGGAAGTGGTCGCGCGTCTCCCCACATCTGGATCTGAAAGGCAAACGCATTCTCGACGTGGGTTGCGGCAACGGCTACTACATGTGGCGCATGCTTGGCGCCGGCGCCGACAGCGTGATCGGCGTCGATCCGAACTGGCTGTTCTTCTGCCAGTTCCAGGCGGTGCAGCGTTATCTGTCAGAGCCGAATGCCTGGCACCTGCCATTCCCGTTCGAGGACTTGCCAGCGAATCTGGAAGGTTTCGACACCGTGTTCTCCATGGGCGTGTTCTACCACCGCCGCTCGCCGATCGAGCATTTGCTGGCGCTGAAGGATTGCCTGGTCAAGGGCGGCGAACTGGTGCTGGAGACGTTGGTGGTCGAAGGCGACAAGCACCAGGTGCTGGTGCCGGAAGATCGTTATGCGCAAATGCGCAACGTGTGGTTCCTGCCGTCGGTGCCGGCGCTGGAGTTGTGGTTGCGCCGCGCGGGATTCACCGATATTCGCTGTGTGGATGTCAGCACCACGACAGTCGAGGAACAGCGCGGGACGGAGTGGATGAAGTATCAGTCGCTGAGCGATTTTCTTGATCCCGCGGATCACAGCAAAACCATCGAAGGGCTGCCGGCGCCGATGCGGGCGGTGATTGTTGCGAAGAAGTAAGCGTAATTCCCTGATGATCGCGGTGAGCCTACCCCTCACCCCAGCCCTCTCCCCAGGGAGAGGGAGCAGATCTCTGGGCTTTTCAAAATTTGCATTCGACTCGGAGTCTCAGGTCGGCGGACTTCACCCATTCAACTCGGTCGGTCCCCTCTCCCTCCTCCCCAAGGAGAGGGAGCTGATTGTTGCTTTCAAAACTTGAGTTCGACTCGGTATTTCAGGTCGGCGGACTTGGCCCATCCACCTCGGTCAGTCCCCTCTCCCTCTGGGAGAGGGTTAGGGTGAGGGGCTTTTGGCGCGGCGAGCGCGGAAAAACTCGGTCAACACTGCGCCACATTCCTCAGCCAACACCCCACCCTCATACAACACCCGGTGATTCAAAAATCCCTGGGTGAAAAACTGACCTTGGCTCTGCACAATCCCGGCCTTGGGCTCCAGGGCGCCATACACCACCCGCGCCACCCGCGAATGCACGATCAACCCGGCGCACATGCTGCACGGCTCCAGCGTCACGTACAGCGTACTGCCCGGCAGGCGATAGTTATCCACTGCCTGCGCGGCGGCGCGGATCGCGACCATTTCGGCGTGGGCACTCGGGTCGCTGGTGCTGATCGGGCAGTTGAAGCCGCTGCCGATGATCTCGCCGTCCTGCACCAGCACTGCGCCCACCGGCACTTCGCCGAGCGCCGCGCCTTGTGCGGCGAGGGTCAGGGCTTCGCGCATGAAGTCGCGGTCGCGGCTGCGGTCGATGATCGCCGCCGGGCGAATCTGGCGCATCACTTCACCTCGATCGCGGCCATCAGGCCGGTTTCCATGTGGTCGATGACATGGCAGTGGAACATCCACACCCCCGGGTTATCCGCCACCAGCGCCACTTGCGCACGCTCGTTCTTGCCCAGCAGATAGGTGTCGGTGAAATACGGCACGACCTTGTGCCGGTTCGACGCGATCACCTTGAAACTCATGCCGTGCAGGTGGATCGGGTGCTGGTATTGGGTCATGTTCTTCAGTTCGAAAATATAGCTCTGGCCGAGTTTCAGACTGGCGATCGGTCGATCGGCGCAGGTCTTGTCGGTGATGTCCCAGGCCTTGCCGTTGATCTGCCACAGGCTCGGCGGCTTGCCGTTTTCGGTGTTCACAGAGACCGAGCCGACCCATTCGAAATTGAAGTTGAGTTTCTCGGCATTGGCCAGGTCCGGCTCGGCCACCGGGTTGGCCGGCAGCGCTTTCGGCCAGTCCGTCGGCGCGTCCGTATTGGCCACCGAACGCAGCGTGCCCAGGCGTACCGGGCCGTTGCGCAGCGACAACTCTTCACCGGCCGCCGGCGCCTTGATCGCCAGGCAAATGCGCATGCCAGGGCCGAGCCAGTATTCCTTGCCCAATGGTCGTGGTTCGACCGGATTACCATCGAGCGCGTAGATCATCGCTTCGACGCCGGGAATGTTGATGCGGTAGGTCAGGGTGTTGTCGAGGTTGAGCAAGCGCACCCGGGTGATCTGCCCGGCCGGCAGATCGATCACCGGCAATGGCACGCCATTGATCGTCGACAGACGCCCGGCGGTACCGCCACGGGCCGCTTCGCGGGGGATGCTGAATTCGACGAACTGGCCTTGTTCGTCGACATGCCAGTTCTTCAGGCTGAGGGTTTTCTCATACTTGAAACCGGTGGGCTCGCGCTCCTCGATGATCAGCGGCCCGACCAGCCCGCGTCCGAGTTCTTCGCTGCTGCTGACATGCGGGTGATACCAGTAGCTGCCGGCGTCCGGCACGCGGAATTTGTAGTCGAAATACTCGCCCGGCAGCACCGGCAGCTGCGATACGTAAGGCACGCCGTCCATTTCCAGCGGCAGGCGGATGCCGTGCCAGTGAATGGTCGTCGCCACCGGCAGATGATTGATGAAACGCACCCGCAGCCATTCGCCCTGGCGCACGCGCAGTTCGGTACCCGGCGCCGACGGGCCGAAAGCCCAGGCCTCGGTCTTGTGCCCCGGCACCAGCTCGACGTCGAGCGGCGCGGCGATCAGTTCATAGTCGTGCCCGGCCTCGGCGTCGGCCATCTTGCCCAGCCAGTAACGCGAAGCGCCTCCCGCGCCCACGCCAACGACAACAAGACCGGCCAGGCCACCGAGGATTTGGCGACGGGTAAAGGACATGAACTCAACTACCTCACGTATCAGCGACGGACCCCGAGGGATCCGCAAAAAGGCGAATACGATACACCCGCAGTTGAGAAACAGTAAGGGCGACCTGCGGCCGCACGTCTTGTCAGCCCTGCGTGCGCAGCCCGGTGATCAGGTGCAGCACGCCGTCACCAAGCGGCATGACGCCAGCCACACCGGCGACACTCAGCGCCTGACGGTCAACACGCGCCGCGTCATGCAGCGCCACCCGCACCCGGGTCAGCGCCACCGGCTGCTGCGATTTGAGATTATCCACACCGCCCAACGCCGCGACGATCTCTGCGCTCAATCCGGCAACCGGGTCAGCGGCGACTTTCACCTCGTCCGGCACCAGATCCGGCGTCAACGCTTTCCAGAATGCCTGCTGCAATTTGTCGAACATGTTCAATTCTCCATTACCGGCGAGCCATCGACTTTCACCTCATGAAACCGCTGCAAGGCGTCGCGTACGTCGCCAGCGCTTTCCAGGTTTGAAACCTGTTCGGCGATGATTCGACAGTCGGCCAGATTCAACTCACGCACCGCCGACTTGATCGCCGGAATCAACGGCACGCTCACCGACAGTTCATCCACGCCCAGCCCCAGCAGCAACGGCACGGCCAGGCGTTCGGAAGCCATCGCGCCGCAAACCCCGACCCATTTACCGTGCGCATGTGCAGCTTTCACCGTCATGGCGATCAGGCGCAGCACCGCAGGGTGGAAGCTGTCCGCCTGGCTGGCCAGACGCGGGTGATCGCGATCCATGGCCAGGGTGTATTGGGTGAGGTCATTGGTGCCGATCGAGAAAAAATCCACATGCGGTGCCAGCACATCGGCCATCAGCGCGACGGCGGGCACTTCGATCATGATTCCCAGTTTCGGCAAGTGCGTCAGCCCCAGCACCTGCGCCTCCTGCTCAAGGATCTGTCGTGCCAGACGTAACTCCGCAAGGTGGGTGACCATCGGCAACATGATGTGCAGACGCGTCAGCGCACTGCAGGCCAGGATCGCCCGAAACTGTTCGCGCAACAGTTGCGGTCGCTCAAGGCACAGACGAATGCCACGCAAACCGAGGAAGGGATTGCTTTCGCTGTCCATCGGCACATAGGCCAGCGGCTTGTCACCGCCCACATCGAGGGTGCGCACCACCAGATTGTGCGCTGGTCCGATAGTGCGGGCGATGGCGCTATAGGTGGCGACCTGTTCATCGTGGCTCGGCGCTTGCTGGCGATCCAGATAGAGAAACTCCGAACGCAGCAGCCCCACGCCATTCGCGCCGAGTTCCATGGCCTGCGCGGTTTCGCTCTGCGAGGCAACGTTGGCCGTGACTTCGATGTGCTGACCGTCGCGGGTGCAGGCCGCCTCGCTGGCCTGCGCCAGCTCCTGCTGATGGCGCTGGCGCTGTTGCGCATGTCGCGTACGCAATTGGTCGATGGACTCGGCGTCCGGATGCAATTGCAACTCGCCCTTGTCGGCATCGAGCAGCACCCGCGTGCCGTTGTCGAGCGTCAGCATTTGCATCGGCATGCCGCAGATCGCCGGCAAGCCACAGGCCCGCGCGAGGATGGCGACATGACTGGTGGCACCGCCGCCGACCGTGGCGAAACCCAACACCTTGCGCGTATCCAGCCCTGCCGTCTGCGATGGGGTCAACTGGTCGGCGATGAGGATGGTGTCGTCCGCCAGCTCCAGCGTCTGCTCGTGCACACCCAGGATCAGCTTGAGCACACGCTGGCCGACATCGGCCAGATCCGCAGCGCGTTCGGCCAACAAGGCATTGCCCAGCGAACGGAACATCGCCGCCGTGGCTTCGGTGGAGGTCTGCCAGGCAAATGCCGCGCTTTTGCCCTCGTCGATCAAGGCCTGGGCCTGATCCAGCAGGCTCGGGTCGGCCAGCAGTTCCTGATGCGCCCTGAAGATCTCCGCCTGCGCCTCGCCGCTGGCGGTGTCGCGCAGATGCTGCAAGGCCATGTCGGCTTCGATCAGTGCCTGGCTCAACGCCTCCCGTTCGACCGGCGGCGCGGCGCCGAACTCGTTGACCATGAGCGTCGCTTCGACGATCTGCATGACCTGGCCCAGTGCCGAACCGGGCGAGGCACAGACACCGCGCAGGATGTTCGGCATTTCTGCGCCGACGACTTCGACTGGCGCCGGCGCTGTGACAGCTTCGCCGCAGCCTTCGGTCAGCAAGCGGGTCAGCGCTTCGACGGCGGCCTCGGCATCGTCTCCTTCGGCGCTGACCTGCACGCTGTCACCCTGGGCCGTTTGCAACGCCATGATTGCCACCAACGATTTGGCATTGGCCTGTGCTTGCAGTTTGTGCAGATGGATCGTCGCTGAAAACGCTTTGGCCGCTTGGGCAAATACTGCTGCCGGGCGCGCATGCAGGCCGTTGGGGTTGGGCAGGTTGATCGGCGGCGAGAAAACCGCATCACCTTGCGCCGCAGCGGGATTTTCGCCAGGCGATACGCCGACCCCGACATCCAGCACGGGCTGGCCAACCTCCACCAACCCGGTCGAGCCGACGAGCGAATCGAAGCGCTCGCCGCTGACCACCAGCATCAAGGTCAACAAACTGCGCGCATGCAGGGCAATGTAATCAGCATCGAAGTCGATCAGCGCCTGCCCCGCTGCGACCCGCTGCCCTGCCTCGACACGGCGGATGAACCCCTTCCCCGCGAGATTCACCGTGTCCAGACCGATATGCATCAGCACCTGCACACCTGCATCACTGGTAATGGTCAGCGCGTGCCCGCTGGCCTGCACGTCACTGACCACGCCGGCCAGCGGCGCGCAGAGCGTCGAGGACGTCGGGTCGATGCACAGGCCGTCACCGATGATCCGCCCGGCAAACACCGGGTCGGGCACCTCGTCCAGCGCCATCAGCACGCCGGATAATGGAGCCAGCAGCTGCAATTGTTGGGGTGTGGCCATGACATCACCTGAGCTTGTATTGATTGAATGAGCGGTCGCAGCCGCTTTGCTTATTTCCACCAGTATTCAACCTGCAAGCCGACATTGGCGCCGTGCCGCGCGTTGCCGAAGGCGCCCGTATCGGACAGCGCCGAGCCCTTGGCCAACAGGTTGGCGGCACGCTTGGCCGCCTGGTTCCAGCTGGCATAGGTGTAATACAGACGCACCTCGGGTCGCGCCCAGAATTCCGGGCCTTTGGGTGACCACGTCGGCGCGAAGGTGAACTTGCTCAGCTTGCGCGTGCCGTCCGCCGCCTCGACCTGATCGTGTCCCAGTTCGGTCACCAGTTTGAACTGCTCGCTCAATGCGTAGGCCGGGCGCACACCCAGCGAAAGCCAGTTCTGGTCGGCGCCATCCTGACGAATATCCTTTTGATACACCGCCTGCACTTGCCCGCCAAAACGCGGCGTCACTTGCCAGTCGAAGAACTCGACGATCCGGTAGCTCTTGTTGCGGTCATCGAGCCTGACGTTACCGGTATAGCCCAACCCGGTGCCCGGCCCTTCGCCGTATTGCAGCGCCAGTTTGTTCTTGCCGCCGAAAAAATCCTGCTGGACGTGCTGAGTGGTGATCGCCCAGCCACGGTGGGCGTCGCGACTGTCGGGCTTGTCGATGTAGCTCAGGCCAAACTCCAGTTCACCGCCGGGGTTGCTGTTGAAACCGCCGACGTTGAAGTCGTGCCGGTTGATGTAATCCTTCTGGTAAAGGTTGTCCTTGCGTGAAAAGGCGTAGCTGTATTTCAAGCCACCGATCAATACGTCTTCGATACCACCGCCGGTGGCGCTCTGGTTCCAGTAGTAGAAATCGGAAATGTGGATGTCGTTACGTTTGTAGTAGCGCCGCCCCGCCCACAGCGAACCGCCATTGAGCGCGGGCATCGCCGACCATTGTGCGTAGGCCTGGGGCAAGCGAATCGAGCCATTGTCCTCTTTGAATGTCGGGCTGCGATCGTAACGGTTGTACAGCGAGGCCATGCCGTCGATGCTCAGCACCGAACCGTCGTCGAGGGTGTACAGATCCTGACGCAGCTCGAGCTCACCGTACTGCTCGCACTCGTTGCCGAGGCGATATTTGGTCTGCGCGCCGGGCAACTGGAAACACGACTGTCCACTGCTGTTGACCGAAGTACCGACACCGCTGCGCAGATAGCCGCCAAACTCCAGCGCCTGTGAAGACGTAGGCATTGCCAGACAAAATCCGGCGACTGCCAGGCTGTAACTCATGGTTTTTTTCATATGCCACCCATTGTTTTTATTGTGTGGTCGCAGGAATTCAGCGCGCACAAATCCCCCGCGCAGCGTTCTGCGTGTTTTTTCAAAGGTTGTTTTTCAGTTAGTGATCAGGGGTCGGTCAGGTGCAGAACGAAGGATTCGTAAGGTCGCAGGTGCAGCAACCGCGTGCGTTTCGGACAGTCCGGGTAGTTGCTGATCAACAGGCGCTGCTCCATGGACTCGTTGATCAGCGGCGGTAGCTCGACGTCACACGCGGTGCCATAGAAGTTGTTCACTACCAACAGACGTTCACCTGCGCCCTCGCGCAGGTAGGCCCAGACCTGTGGATGCTCCGGCAGCAGCTGACGATATACGCCGTCGGAGATCAGCGCTTCAGTGCGGCGCAAGGCGATCAGGCGTCGGTAGTGATGCAATACCGATTCCGGGTCGTGCAACTGCTGCGCGACGTTGATCTGCGCGGCATTGGCCGGCACGCCGATCCACGGTTCGCCACGGGTGAACCCGGCGTTGTGCCCGGCGTGCCAGTGCATCGGCGTGCGCCCGTTGTCCCGGGACTTCTGCATGATCGCTGCCATGTTGTCGAGTTCGCTCGCCCCGGCCTCGCGCTTGAGGCGAAAGATATTCAGGGTCTCGACATCGCGGTACTGCTCGATGCTCTCGAAACCGGGATTGGTCATGCCCAGTTCTTCGCCCTGATAAACGAAGGGCGTGCCCTGCAGAAAGTGCAGCGCCGTGCCAAGCATCTTCGCCGAGAGCTCGCGGTATTCAGCGTCATTGCCGAACCGCGAGACCACGCGCGGCTGATCGTGGTTACACCAGAACAACGCATTCCACCCACCGCCCGCCTGCATGCCGGTCTGCCAGTCGGAGAGAATCTGCTTGAGCTGGAGGAAATCGAAATCGGCGCGCACCCACTTCTGCAGGTTCGGATAATCGACCTTCAGGTGATGAAAATTGAAGGTCATCGACAGTTCTTGCGATTGCGGATTGGAGTAACGAATGCAGTGTTCGAGGCGGGTCGAGGACATCTCGCCGACGTTGATCAGATCGTGCCCCTCGAAAACTTCGCGGTGCATTTGCTGCAAGTAGGTGTGCACATTCGGCCCGTCGGTGTAGAAGCGCCGACCGTCGCTGTCATCTTCGGGAAAGTCCGCCGGTTTGGAGATCAGGTTGATCACGTCCAGGCGAAAGCCACCGACGCCTTTGTCGCGCCAGAAGCGCATCATCTTGAACACTTCGTCGCGGACTTTGGGGTTGTCCCAATTGAGGTCGGCCTGGGTGTGATCGAACAGGTGCAGATAATACTGGCCGGTCTGCGCTTCGTACTCCCAGGCCGATCCACCGAACTTGGATTCCCAGTTGTTCGGCTGGTCGCGCCAGATATAGAAGTCGCGGTAGGGATTGTCGAGGCTGCTGCGTGCCTGCTGGAACCAGACGTGCTCGATCGAGGTGTGGTTGACCACGATGTCGAGCATCAGCTTGATCCCGCGCTTGCCCGCTTCGGCGATCAGCAGTTCGCAGTCGGCCATGCTGCCGTAGCTCGGATCGACCGCGTAGTAGTCGCTGATGTCGTAGCCGTTATCGCGCTGCGGCGAACGCAGAAACGGCGTGATCCACAGGTAGTCGACTCCCAGCCATTGCAGGTAATCGAGCTTGGCAACGATGCCGAGCAGGTCGCCGGTGGCGTTGCCGGCATGGCTGTGAAAGCTCTTCGGGTAGATCTGGTAGATCACCGAACGTTGCCAGTCTTGCATGGCGGATTTTCCTCTTGAATGTCAGGAACCGTGTCGGAGCTGCCGAAGGGTCGGGCCGCGATCGGACGATCTTTTGATTTCAGGCCACCCGGTAACCCGGCCGGACGATCTTCATGCTCAGCACGCAGGTCAGGGCAAACGGCACGAGCATGGCAATGAGCATCCCGATGACGAACATGGGGATGAACTGCGGCATGATCGAAATGAAACCGGGCAGGCCGCCAACACCGATGGCCGAAGCCTGGATCTTGTTCAGCGAGAGAAACATGCAACCCAGCGCCGAGCCGGCCAGCGCGGCGTAAAACGGAAACTTGTAGCGCAGATTGACGCCGAACATCGCCGGTTCAGTGATGCCGAAGTAGGCGGAAATCGCCGAGGTCGAGGCCATGCTCTTGTCCCGCGCATTGCGCGTCATCCAGAACACCGCCAGTGCCGCACTGCCTTGCGCCAGATTGGACATGACGATCATCGGCCAGATGAAGGTGCCGCCCTGGCTCGAGATCAATTGCAGATCCACCGCGAGGAACATGTGGTGCATGCCAGTGATCACCAAAGGCGCATACAACAGACCGAAAATCAGACCGCCCACCAGCGGCGCCAGATCAAACAGCATGACCAGCCCTTCGGTGATGTAGATGCCGATATGCCGGGTTACCGGGCCGATGATCGCCAGCGCCAGCACGCCAGTGACGACAATGGTGGTGATCGGCACTACCAGCAGTTGCACGGCATTGGGCACGCGCGCCCGCAGCCATTTTTCAATCACGCTCATCACATAGGCCGCCAGCAGGATCGGCAGAATCTGCCCCTGGTAACCCACCTTTTCCACCTGGAAAAGCCCGAGGATGTCGAAATACGGCAGTTGCTGCCCGTCCAGCCCGGCAACTGCCTTGCCGTAGTTCCAGGCGTTGAGCAGGTCCGGATGCACCAGCATCAGACCGAGAACGATGCCGAGGATTTCGCTGCCGCCAAAGCGCTTGGCCGCCGACCAGCCCACCAGTGCCGGCAGAAACACGAACGAGGTGTTGGCCATCAGATTGATCAGGCTCCACAAGCCATCGAGGTTGGGATAGGCATCGAGCAGGGTCTGCCCCTCGATGAACATGCCCTTGGCGCCGAGCAGGTTGTTGATGCCCATCAACAGGCCGGCAATGATCAGCGCCGGCAGGATCGGCATGAACACATCGGAAAACACCCGCACCAGCCGCTGCATGGCGTTTATCTTCTCGGCGCTTTTCTGTTTAACGTCGGCGATGGTCGATGCCGCGAGGCCTGTCTGTTGCCTCAGTTCGGCGTAGACCTTTTCAACGTCGCCCGGGCCGATGACCACCTGATACAACCCACCCGTGAAGAACGACCCCTTGACCAGCTCGACGCCGTTGAGTGCGGCCACATTGACCCGCGCGGGGTCTTTCAACGCCAGGCGCAAACGCGTCACGCAATGCGCCGCCTGCTCGATGTTGTCGCTGCCACCGAGGCTTTCCAGCAGCTCCCTGGCGATGTTCGGATAGTCATGGCTCATGCTTGTTCTTCCGTCGTGGATTGTTGTTATTGGCAGCACGCCGAGAGGAAAAATACTCGTCTGTACGAGTTAATGCAACAACTCGTCTGTACGAGTTTGTGTGAGTGGATGAACGTCAGATCAGCAAGGATTTTTCCTACTCTGACCTAAGCCGTTTTCCGTCCTCCGCATGGACAAAGCCCTACCCTACCCTTAAGGTTCGGGGTTTTGAGCACCGTCGGCACAGAGCCCAGTCATGAGCAAATACAATCAGATCTACAGCGATTTGCTTGCCAGCATCACCACCCAACGCCTGGAGCGCGGCGCCCGGCTGCCTTCGGAAACCGAATTGATGGACACCTATCAGGCCAGCCGTGGCACGGTGCGCAAGGCCATCGATCAACTGCAGGAGCGCGGTTTCGCCCAGAAGATTCACGGCAAAGGCGCGTTCGTGCTGTCGACCAACCCGATCGAGTTCCAGCTCGGCGGCATCGTCAGCTTTCAGGAAACCCACCCGCGCCTGGGCAACGACGTCAGCACCGAAGTGGTGGAGATGTGCCAGGTCCCGCTGGAAGGTACGCTGCTCGAACACATCAACGCCGAGCCCGGCAGCCCGATCACCCGCATCAAACGGGTACGGCGCATCGACGGCAAACGCGTCATTCTCGACATCAACCATTTCGTCAGCACGGTGATTCCCGACCTGTCTGCAGACATCGCCGAACACTCGATCTACGCCCACATCGAACAGACCCTGCAACTGCAGATTGCCTACGCCCAGCGCACCATCGAAGCAGTTGCGTGCAGCAAGGACGATCAACAGCATCTGGACCTCGACGGCCAGAGCCACGTCATCGTGGTCAGCAACCAGACCTTCCTGCAGGACGGCCGCCAGTTCGAATACACCGAATCGCGGCATACGCTGGACAAGTTCTATTTTTCAGATGTGGCGCGGCGCTAATACCCGCTGACAGGCGAGCCCGTTTCAAAATATGTGGTTCGCTGACAAACCGCGATGACCTCCGGTAGTATGCCGGCGTGGCTATGGAACACCTTCCTTCTATCCCCTATGAACTAGGGGTTCCGCTCTCCACACCGCGCCTGCTTATTGCAGGCGCTTTCGTATCGATTGCACAGGTGAGCTTCAGCTCACAGGAACGGCGGACCAAGGAAGAAATCATGATTAAGCAGGAGCTGTTCCTGCGGCGCCGTACAAAACTTCACGTCCCTGCGGGCTCTGGCGGAGCCACACGCGCGCAGGTCGCATCAGCTGTCAAAGAAGTCGCGGCTTTTCGATGTGTACTCTCTGAGCCGCTGATTGAGCAAATCGGCTTGCTTTCAGCGGTAGAACTCAAGAATTGGCTGCGTGAAGTCATTCGAATCCTGCGGCGCCGCAGCGGTGCTCATGTACATCACCGACCGTTTTATCCTGATTTTCCCAACCAAGTCCTCGAGGCTTCAGAGGCGGAGTTGTATCTCAACGCCGTCATTCACTACCAAACGCTTCGGCGCTTGCCGCCCAGCGAACAGGTTCGGCCTGCCATGCTGGAAGGCAACTTCATCCATTGGGTCATTGAACCGGGAAGTGTCAGCGAGTTCGAGGCGTTGCTTGAGCCGCTGGTCTCATCGCGCACATCGCTGTCCGAAGAGGAAGCCGCCGATGTCAGCTGGTTTATCCGAACGTACAAAAGCGACGTGTTCCGTCTGCTGCCAGAGACCATCCCGTTCCGCGAGATTCGCGCACTGGTTGGCGGCGCGCTGATCTTGCATATCAGTGACGATGCCCGGGTCGAGGCATTCCTTGAGCAAAATGTCGAAACGGCAACGGACGTGCTGCGCGTGGCGATCGCACTGCATGGCGGAGACGTGTCGCTGGCGACAGCGCAGACTCGCTTTAGCAAAATGAAACGTTCGATGCGTCGGAAGCTGTTGCGCCTGCTCGACGGCGCACCCAACGCTACGGAAGATGTGATGCGCCAGGCCGAACGCTGGAAACGCCTGGCCGAAGTCGTGCATCCAGGCGATTACGCTGAGCAGTATCCGCGAGCATTCGCGGCTATCACCGCAGCGCGACGCAACGATCCGCCGGCCTCGTTCGGGTCGCGTGTCGAAACAATGCTTGCCCAACGTCAGATCGCCGCCCTTACGCCCGTGCTGCAGGATCGTCCCGGAGAATTCGCCCGCCGGCTGGACGTGACGTTGCGGCGCGCCACCGACCCGGGCGCGGTGCTCGACGCCTTTGAGACCGTCGCAGCACAAGTGTCCTCGCCTGTCCTGCTGCAGTTGCTGGCCCAGATAAAAGCTCCGCGCCCCCTGCCCCTGCGGGCGTTCACACCCAAAGGAGCGCTGGCCAAAGTCTTCGGCACTAAAGATCGTCGAGAACCGATCGCCTCCCAGGTGTTAGCCCGTGCCGCAGAAATCTGCGAGAACGCCCTGATCACGCGCTTTGCGTTACTTCCACCACTGGGGCGCTGCTTTGTCGACCCGGCGTTGCGCGAATACCTAGTGCCATTGTCACAGCGCGCCGCAGCCAAATCGCTGCGCACCCTGGTACGCGGCAGTCGATTACCGATGCCAGATACGCGATTCATTCGCCTGTTTCTTTGGTGGAAGAATGGCCGTGAGCGCACGGACATCGACTTGTCCGCCGCCTTCTTCGACACCGACTTCGTCTTCCAGGAAGCGGTCGCCTATTACAACCTCAAAAGCTACGGCGGCTACCACAGCGGCGACATCGTCGATGCACCCAATGGCGCTGCCGAGTTCATCGACCTTGACCTTGATGCTCTCGTCAAAAAGGGTGTCCGCTATGTAGTCACGTCCCTTAACTCGTTTACCCGGCAGCCATATTGCGACCTGCCTGAATGCTTCGCGGGCTGGATGGCTCGCGCCGACACAGCATCCGGAGAAGTGTTCGAACCGCGCACCGTAGTCGACCGCATTGATATCGCCTCTGACACCGGCATCTGTCTGCCCTTCGTAATGGACCTGCAGGAACGCCGCATGATCTGGGCTGATCTGGGACTTACTTCATCGCCCCGCTGGAACAACGTCGACAACAACCTCAGCGGAGTTTCGTTGATGCTGCGCGCCTTGGTGCATACCCCACGGCCGGACCTGCACACGCTTTTTGATTTACATGTGCGGGCACGGGGCGAAAGAGTGGCTTCTGCAGGGCAGGCGCAGACGGTGTTCGCGCCTCATCAGGGGCTGACGCCGTTCGATACAGACCTGATTCGATCCGAATATCTCTGACATCTGCGCGCGCATTTGCTTAACAGCAAGACGACAACACGCGATAGCTGGCTAACACACCCCCCTCGGGCCAATCGGTCATGCTCAGTCTTTGTTCCTCAAGGATGAAAGAACACATGACCGCTCCCGAACGCCGCCTGCTGCCAAACGCAGCGGACAAAAACGCCCTCAAAACCATCGCCACAACGATCGTGAAGACCTGCCCGAGCCTGCTTGATGCGGCCCGGCAAGTGGCCAACGAACTGCTCGCGGACAAAGGTCTGTCCGGCCTTGACCCTGACGAGATCTATTTCCACCGTTTCAAAACGGCGCAGAGCAGCACGCTGACCTTTACCGGTTGGGAACACTTGCTGGAAAAGCCTTACGAAACGCTCACCCTCACGCAACTGGTCATCCATCGTTTTCGTGCCACCGACCAGGACAATGCAGACCTGCTCGGCCTCTACTGCGGCTTTTATTCGGATGGCCCGCAAGCAGAGAATTTCAATCAGAGCAATGAAGTGCGCTTGCTGGGCAGCGACGTGCTGAAGGTGTTTTGGGATGTCGACTTCAGCGCTCGCTACACCGGTCAATTGACGAAATTCTGGCAAACCGCGTCGGAGGATTTCCGTGCGTTGGCAAAGTGCAATTTCCTCAGCCAGGCCGTGCAGGCGCTGCAACAGGGCGACCTCGATGGGACTGATTTTCAGCGCATCGTCGATTCGGTAGTCGGCCCCGTTACCTGGCCTGTCACCCTGCCAATGCTCCGAGCGACATACCCGGTCGGCGCTGAAGTACGCGCGCTGGATCTCGATGGTCACGTCGCCACCAATGTGCTGCGTCTGGTAGAAACCAATGGTCGACAGACCCTCTATTTGCCCGGCGAGGCCCAGGCCTTTCGCTTGATGGACAACGAGGCCGATCTGCATTGGTGGTTGCTTGAGCAGATGAATGCCGAGGACAAGCGCCCGGCGTTTCTCAAGCACTTCGCGCTGGCCGACAGCAATCACCTGTCCGAAAACCTCACCGATCTGATGAATCGCCTGGTCCACACCTGGGGCCACAGCGATCACCACATGGTCAACCGCAGCAATGTCGCGATCAGCGGTGACGCGTTCACTTGGTTAAGCGAATCGACTCGCACGGCGATGGTTGCCGAAGCGCATCTGGTGCTCACGTCCAACAGTGACCTGCGCAAGAAACTCTGGATGGGTTATCTGACAGCCGGCCTCAAGGTGTTCGGCCCTATGGCGGCCGTAGGCTGGCCGGTGGCGTTGCCCCTGATTGGCGCCAGCATCGCCAACATGGGTTTGAACATCGATCAGGCCATCAACGGCTCGACGGCCACCGAACGCAAAGCCGGCGTTACCGGCGCGGTGCTCAACGCTATCGAAATTGTCTTCAACGTCCCGTTCCTGATCGGCACGGGCGCGCAACTGGAGGTAGGTCCTCAGGTCGAGTTTGCCGAAGCGCAGGAAATGCTCGGGCTGATCGAGTTCACGTCGGCTGACACGCCCTTGCTGCCGCCTGCAGAGCTTCCACCGGCCACGACGATTGAAGCGGCGACGGATGAGTTGACGAACGAAATACCCCGCGAGACGACATCCGTCACCGCCTCTGAGCACCTGAGCATGGCGGCGGCAAGGCAAGGTTCGTCGTTGCCAGGGATTCCCGGTCGTTATCGGTGCAACGAACTGCTTGCACAACGTTCCGCTGAGGCGGTCCCGGGAAAATTCGAAGGCATCTACCGCCTCGACAAAGAGCCGGCCTATGCCATCGAAATGGATGGCGTAGCGTATTACGTGCGCTATTTTGCCGACTCTGAAGGCACTGGCAACTGGGCCATCGTCAATCCCGAGCGCCCCAATCAGTTCGCTTACTCTTTGCCAGTACGCTTGGGCACTGGCGGCAAATGGGAACGCATGCCAGCGCTGCGTCTGCGTGGAGGCGGCCAATGTGTGGGCAAGGCGTGTTTGCCGGAGGACGAACTGACCTCGACGCCGGCTTCGGCAACGCCGTCGGCGGAGCTGCCACTCGTCCAGCCGGTTTCGCCGGTTGCGCGCCCGTTGCGCCTGGTAACCCCCCTTGACGATATCGTCGGGATGGACATGGCCAGAATGAGAAGATGGGCAATGAACTTGCCAGAGACTTTCGCCGAGCTCTCCAGTGCAAACCGGGGCAATCGTGCACCCGCCGACACGTATGCAGCCTATTTCAGCGAAAGACGCGCGGCACTGCTCAATGAAGCCAAGGAATATTACTCGGAGCTGAACTGGACCAATCTGCCCGTGCGGCCGGTCATTCCTCAGGTCAGCCCGCAAATGCAGACAACTCAGTTGATCGATCGCATCTTTGCCAATAGCCAAGGGCTGGTCGTCGGTGAAACCTTCGATCGTATCGCCAGCATGCGTTTCATGATCGAGAACATGCCCGCGTTCGCGCGGCATATCAAAACCCTGTACGTCCGTGGCTTGCTGAGTGACTTCGCCCAGGCAGATCTCAATGACTTCTACTTGTCGGGAGAGATGTCCGAGGATCTTCGTGTCTACCTGTCCAGCCTGGGTACCGACCCTGAAGGCCGGTTCGACCTCCTCGAACTGGTCAAGACCGCCCAGGCCAATGGCATCAGGACCCACGGCCTCGAGACCGTGCACAGCTACAAACTGAAGATACCGCTTACCTCGATCGAGGAGCAGATGATCCACGCCCGGCTCGCCTCGCAGATCATGTGGGGTGACGAAATCCTCAACGGACCGGGTAAATGGGCAGCTCTGATCGAGGCGACGAACATCAATACGTTCAGAAACCTGCCTGGAATAAGCGAACTCAGGGGCGGCATCGGTTTGCGGATTGAAGAGGTTTCGCCGAGCGAAGTGGCGGAGACAGGCATCGATCCGGGGTTGAAAGTCGCTCGCGGTCCGTTTGATAACGGAGCAACGACGCGCAACTCATCCGATGTGCTTTTCGCTGATCTGCGCTTGCAGATCGAAACACCGGTGCCGCAATGGACTGAGGCATCCCTGGAAAAGCTTCTGCATCGCAACGGTATGTTTCTGATCGAACAGGCACAAAACAACACGTACACGTTGGTGCGTCGCAACAGCGCGAGCAATATTGTCCGGACAGTGGTCAATCGCAGGAGGGATGGCCAAGTATACATCTGGGCCCAGTCGCTACCTCGCATCAGCGGCATCATGTTCCGCAACATCGCCGCACTGGCCGAGCGCCTGATAGAAATCGGCCTGACCCTGCAAAGTCGCTTGCCCACCTGACCGATTGGCCAACCCATGAAACGAAAAAACCCTTGGCTTGAGGCCAAGGGTTTTTCGTTAATCGAACCGCAGCGGGATTATTCCCACTCAATCGTCGCCGGTGGCTTGCTCGATACGTCGTAGGTAACGCGCGAGATGCCTTCGATTTCGTTGATGATGCGGCCGGAGACGGTTTCCAGCAGTTCGTAAGGCAGGTGTGCCCAACGTGCGGTCATGAAGTCGATGGTTTCCACGGCACGCAGGGCCACGACCCAGGCGTAACGACGGCCATCGCCGACCACGCCCACCGATTTCACTGGCTGGAACACCACGAACGCCTGGCTGACCTTGTGGTACCAGTCGGCCTTGCGCAGTTCTTCGATGAAGATGTGGTCGGCGCGACGCAGCAGGTCGGCGTATTCCTTTTTCACTTCACCGAGGATGCGCACGCCCAGGCCCGGGCCCGGGAACGGGTGACGGTAGACCATGTCGTACGGCAGGCCCAGTTCCAGACCCAGACGACGAACTTCGTCCTTGAACAGTTCGCGCAGTGGCTCGACCAGTTTCAGGTTCATCTCTTCCGGCAGGCCGCCCACGTTGTGGTGCGACTTGATCACGTGGGCCTTGCCGCTTTTCGCGCCAGCCGACTCAATCACGTCCGGGTAGATGGTGCCTTGCGCGAGGTACTTGATGTTTTCCAGTTTGTTCGACTGGGCGTCGAAGACGTCGATGAAGGTGCGGCCGATGATCTTGCGCTTCTTCTCCGGATCGGCTTCGCCGGCCAGGTTGTTGAGGAACTGCTCTTCAGCGTTGGCGCGGATCACTTTGACGCCCATGTTCTCGGCAAACATGGCCATCACTTGCTCGCCTTCGTGCAGACGCAGCAGGCCGTTGTCAACGAACACGCAGGTCAACTGGTCGCCGATGGCCTTGTGCAGCAGCGCAGCAACCACCGAGGAATCGACACCGCCGGACAGGCCCAGCAGGACGTTGTCAGTGCCGACCTGGGCGCGGATATTGGCGATGGCGTCTTCAGCGATCTTCGACGGCGTCCACAGCGCTTCACAGCCGCAGATGTCGAGCACGAAGCGCGAAAGGATGCGCCCGCCCTGCTTGGTGTGGGTCACTTCCGGGTGGAATTGCACGCCGTAATAAGCGCGATCGTCGTTGAACATACCGGCGATCGGGCAGCTCGGGGTGCTGGCGAGGATGTGGAAGTCTTCCGGCATCTTCGTGACTTTGTCACCGTGGCTCATCCACACGTCTAGGCCGAACAGGCCGTCGGCGTCGATGTGGTCTTCGATGCCGTCGAGCAGGCGGCTCTTGCCGACCACGTCAACGCGGGCGTAACCGAACTCACGCAGTTCGGAACCTTCAACCTTGCCGCCCAGTTGCTCGGCCATGGTCTGCATGCCGTAGCAGATGCCGAATACCGGAACGCCCAGATCGAACACCGCCTGCGGGCAGCGCGGGCTGTTGGCTTCGTGCACGGACTCGGGGCCGCCGGCGAGGATGACACCTTTAGGGGCGAATTCGCGGATCGCATCTTCGTCCATGTCGAACGGGTGCAGTTCGCAGTACACGCCGATCTCGCGCACGCGGCGGGCAATCAGCTGGGTGTATTGCGAACCGAAGTCGAGGATCAGGATGCGGTGAGCGTGAATGTCGAGGGCCATGACTCATTCTCATGTAGTGAATCAGAAACAACTCGGGGCTGAATGAACAGCCCCGGTGATTTAACGTTTTGCTGGAAGCCTCAACCTACGCGGTAGTTTGGCGCTTCCTTGGTGATCTGCACGTCGTGAACGTGGGATTCGGCCATGCCGGCACCGGTGATCCGCACGAACTCGGGCTTGGTGCGCATTTCTTCGATGTTGGCGCTGCCGGTGTAGCCCATCGAGGAACGCAGGCCGCCCATCAACTGGTGAATGATCGCGCTCAGGGTGCCTTTGTACGGCACACGGCCCTCGATGCCTTCCGGAACCAGTTTCTCGGCACCTGCCGAGGAGTCCTGGAAGTAACGGTCGGACGAGCCTTGGGCCTGGGACATGGCGCCCAGCGAACCCATGCCGCGATAGGCCTTGTACGAACGGCCCTGGAACAGTTCGATTTCGCCCGGTGCTTCTTCGGTACCGGCAAACATCGAGCCCATCATCACGCAGGACGCACCGGCGACGATGGCCTTGGACAGGTCACCGGAGAACCGGATACCGCCGTCGGCGATCAACGGAACGCCGGTGCCTTCAAGGGCAGCGGCGACGTTGGCGATGGCGCTGATTTGCGGCACGCCGACACCGGCGACGATACGGGTGGTGCAGATCGAGCCAGGGCCGATACCGACCTTGACTGCGTCGGCGCCCGCTTCGGCCAGAGCCTTGGCAGCGGCGCCGGTGGCGATGTTGCCGCCGATCACCTGCACTTCAGGGAAGTTCTCTTTGACCCAGCGTACGCGGTCGATCACGCCTTTGGAGTGACCGTGCGCAGTGTCGACCACCACCACGTCCACGCCGGCGTTGACCAGTGCGGTCACTCGATCACCGGTGTCTTTACCGGTGCCGACCGCAGCGCCAACGCGCAGACGACCTTGGTCATCCTTGCTGGCCAGCGGATAGGCTTTGGCTTTTTCGATGTCGTTGACGGTCATCATGCCTTTGAGGGCGAATTTGTCGTCGACGATCAGCACGCGCTCGATGCGGTGCTTGTGCAGCAGTTCGCGTACGTCGTTCTTGTCGGCGCCTTCCTTGACCGTGACCAGACGCTCTTTAGGCGTCATCACTTCGCGGACAGTGGCTTCCAGACGGTTTTCGAAACGTACGTCGCGGGAGGTGACGATGCCGACCAGGTCGCCATCGTGCAGTACCGGAACGCCGGAAATGTTGTGCAGACGGGTCAGTTCGAACAGATCACGCACCGTGGCATCGGCCTCGATGGTGATGGGATCCTTGACCACACCGGCTTCGAACTTCTTGACCTTGCGCACTTCGGCAGCTTGCTGCTCGATGGTCATGTTCTTGTGGATAATGCCGATGCCACCTTCCTGAGCCATGGCAATTGCCAGACGGGCTTCAGTAACGGTGTCCATGGCGGCAGAAACCAGAGGAATATTCAGTTCGATGCCACGGGTAAGACGGGTCTTCAGACTGACTTCGTTGGGAAGCACCTCGGAATAACCGGGCACTAGGAGAATGTCGTCGAATGTCAGAGCTTCTTGGCTGATACGCAGCATCGCGGGGGCTCCCGAGCGGGAAAATGGAAGCGCGCCATTATAGTCAGACACCCCCTGCTGTTCAATGTAAAACTCAGCCTAATTGATAGATGGAAAACCCCGGCCCTACAGCTCCACCTTGACCCACGAGACAGGTTGATCGAGCCAATCGGCGAACTCGTCGATAAAGCTCTGCTTGAACCCCGCCTCCAGCCAGTTATTGAAAATGAAACCGAGGTTGGAAAACGCGCATTCCTGCAAAAACAGGAAACCGTTGATGTCGTCTTCATGCCCGCATTCAGGGCAAGTGAAATTGTCGGTGCGTCCTGGAAACCAGTCTTCGAGGCTTTCGAACAGCGCCTCGCCCACTTCGCGGCGACACTCGGCGCAACCGGCCTCTTCGAGAAAGCCCTTGGCCGGGGTGTAGATGCAGCGTTTGGTGACGATCTCCAGGCCATTGATCGGCTCGCCGAACGGCAGCGCTTCGGGGTGCAGAACGACAGCGCGGGCACCCTCGGCGATGGCGTGGGCCATGCGGTTGCCGGTGCGGCCGCAAGTAGTCAGCTGTTCTTCGATGATGTTCTTGCGCACCAGCCAGCGCACGATCGCCCGCGCCCGGGGTTCGTGCACCGGCAGGGTGGAGATTTTCGGGACGATGATGCTTTGCGTGTTCATGGTCGAGCCTGCTGAAAATACCGGGATCCCCCTGTAGGAGTGAGCCTGCTCGCGATAGCGGTGGGTCAGACGCACCAATTTTGATTGATGCACTGCTATCGCGAGC
>NZ_QETJ01000086.1:0-21699 GCF_003105095.1 Pseudomonas sp. NDM
CCTGCTCGCGATAGCGGTGTGTCAGTTACATCAATGTTGGATGTGATGACGCTATCGCGAGCAGGCTCACTCCTACAGGGGAGATGTGCACGGCGTTATTTAAGGTTACCGCTGAGGAACTGCTTCAGGCGTTCACTCTTGGGATTGCCCAGCACCTCTTCCGGCGCGCCTTCTTCTTCCACCAGACCCTGATGCAGAAACAGCACCTGATTCGACACCTTGCGCGCAAAACTCATTTCGTGGGTGACCATGATCATGGTCCGGCCTTCTTCGGCCAGGCCCTGAATCACTTTCAGCACCTCACCGACCAGTTCCGGGTCGAGTGCCGAGGTCGGTTCGTCGAAGAGCATCACTTCCGGTTCCATCGCCAGCGCCCGGGCGATCGCCACGCGCTGTTGCTGGCCGCCGGAGAGAAACGCCGGATATTGATCGGCGACCCGCGCCGGCAAGCCGACTTTGTCCAGATAACGTCGGGCGCGATCCTCGGCTTCCTGTTTGCTGCAGCCCAGCACCCGGCGCGGGGCCATGGTGATGTTTTCCAGCACGGTCATGTGGCTCCACAGATTGAAATGCTGGAACACCATCGCCAGCCGTGTGCGCAGGCGTTGCAGTTCATTGGCGTCGGCGACGTGCATGCCGTGGCGGTCGGTGACCATACGGATCGCCTGGCCATCGAGGCTCATGGCGCCGTCATTCGGTTGTTCAAGAAAATTGATGCAGCGCAAAAAGGTGCTTTTGCCCGAGCCGCTGGCGCCGATCAGGCTGATCACGTCGCCGGTCCTGGCCTTGAGCGAAACGCCTTTGAGCACCTGATGATCGCCATAGCTTTTGTGCAGGCCTTCAACGGTCAGTTTGTACATGGACGAGCATCCTCAAGGCGAAAGTAGGTAGCCGCTGCGATAGGCTTCGGCGCCCGCGACGTGGGCGATGACCATGCCGGCGGTGGCCATGCGTCGCAGCGAGCGCGCGTACAGCAGGCCGGCGGCGGTGCAATGAATGGGGGTGACCTTGTCGTGGATCGGGTCGATGATTTCGGCGATCTGCTGCCCGGCTTCCAGATATTGGCCGGGCGTTGCGCAGTACACCAGCAGGCCGCCGACGGGCGTGGTCACCGGTTCGACTCCGGCCAGCGGCGTGGCCGGGTACGGCAGCGGCGGTTGCGGCTTGGTTTCGCCGACGATGGCGTCGAACTGGATCAGGTAATCGATCAGCGCCTGACAGTCGCGGCTGGCCAGCGGGTGATTGACGTCGCCCTGGCCGCGCAACTCGACGGTCACCGAGAAACTGCCCAGGGGAATCTCGACGTGCTCGCCGAAGCGCTCGCGCAATTGCCACCAGAGCAGGGTGAAGCATTCGTCGAACGACTGGCCGCCGGAGTCGGTAGCGAGCAGGCTGGCCTGGGCTTCGATATAGCGCGCCAGCGGCTCGACCTGCGGCCACGCCTCGGGCGTGGTGTACAGGTGCACCACCGATTCGAAATCGCAGTGCAAGTCCAGCACCATGTCGGCATCGCAAGCCAGGCGTTGCAGGGTCAGACGCTGGGATTGCAGTTGCGTGGTCGGCGTCTGACGGGCGAGGGCGTTGCGCAGGCTGGCCCGGATCAGTTCAAGGTTGTGCTGCGCATCATCGTTGAGTTGGCCTTCGATGGCGTTGCCGATTTCTTCGCTGAGGTCGACGAACCAGCGATTGAAATTCTGCCCGCTCTCCAGGTCATAGCGGCCCAGCGGCACGTCCATCAGCACTTGTTCGAGGCCGACCGGGTTGGCCACCGGCACCAGAACGATTTCGCTGCGCAGGCGACCGGCGGCTTCCAGCTCCGCCAGACGCTGCTTGAGGTGCCAGGCGACCAGCATGCCCGGCAGTTCATCGGCGTGCAGCGACGCCTGAATGTAAACCTTGCCCTTGGCCTGCTGTGGGCCGAAGTGGAAGCTGTGAATCTGCCGTGCGGTCCCCGGCAGCGGGGCCAGCAGGTCATGGATCTGGTGGCGCATTGTTATCTCTTTATTGTCAAACCGGTGCTAGTGAGTCGGCCCGAGGAAGGCCAGCCAACGGCGTTCGGCGAGGCGAAACAAGCCGACCAGCGCAAAGGTGATGGTCAGGTAGATCAACGCGGCAATGCCGAACGACTGGAAAGTCAGGAACGTTGCCGAGTTGGCGTCCCGTGCGACTTTCAGGATATCGGGAATGGTCGCGGTGAACGCCACCGTGGTCGAGTGCAGCATCAGGATCACTTCGTTGCTGTAGTAAGGCAACGAACGGCGCAGTGCCGACGGCATGATCACGTAGGCATACAGCTTCCAGCCGGTCAGGCCATAAGCCTTGGCCGCTTCGACTTCGCCGTGGTTCATGCTGCGAATCGCCCCGGCAAAAATCTCCGTGGTGTACGCGCAGGTGTTGAGGGCGAAAGCGAGGATCGTGCAGTTCATCGCGTCGCGAAAGAAACTGTCGAGGATCGGCTGTTCGCGCACGGCGGCGAGGCTGTAAATGCCGGTGTAGCAGATCAGCAACTGGATATACAGCGGCGTGCCGCGGAACAGGTAGGTGTAGAACTGCACCGGCCAGCGGATGTAGAAGTGCGGCGATACCCGTGCAATCGACAGTGGAATCGAGACGGCGAAGCCGATGCCGATCGACGCGGTGAGCAGCCACATCGTCATCGCCAGCCCGGTGATGTTCTGGCCGTCGGTATATAGGAAGGCTTTCCAGTATTCCTGCAGGAGTTCGATCATCGTACGGCCTCCCGGGCACCGGCGGCGTAGCGGCGTTCGAGCCAGCGCAGGATGAAGTTCGAAGCACTGGTGATCAGCAGATAGATCAAGGCGGCGAGAACCAGGAAGTAGAACAGTTGATAGGTGCTTTTACCGGCGTCCTGGGCGGCCTTGACCAGATCGGCGAGGCCGATGATCGACACCAGTGCGGTGGCCTTGAGCATGACCATCCAGTTGTTGCCGATGCCCGGCAGGGCGAAACGCATCATCTGCGGAAACACCACGAAGCGAAACCGCTGGCCGCGTTTGAGGCCATACGCGGTGGCGGCTTCGACCTGACCACGCGGTACCGCGAGGATCGCGCCCCGGAAGGTCTCGGTGAAATACGCGCCATAAATGAAGCCCAGCGTCAGCACGCCGGCGCTGAACGGGTCGATCTCGATGTATTCCCATTCCATGTAGTCGGTCAGCGTGGTCAGCCAGGTTTGCAGGCTGTAGAAGATCAACAGCATCAGCACCAGGTCCGGCACGCCGCGAATCAGCGTGGTGTAGAGCTGCGCGGGCAGGCGCACCAGTTTGACTTTCGACAGTTTGGCACTGGCGCCGAGCAGGCCGAGCAACACGGCCACCAGCAGCGACATCGCCGATAATTTGATGGTCATCCAGGTGCCTTGCAGCAGCAACGGGCCGAAGCCCTGCAGACTGAACGAGGCCAGCCCCAGATTTTGCAGGAGGGTTTCAAACATAAATCAGCAACCTGAGCGGATGGAAAAGGCGCCCATCGAGGATGGGCGCCGGGGCATTATTTGCCGCTGTACAGATTCAGGTCGCCAAAGTGTTTCTTTTGAATCTCGGCGTATTTGCCGTCGTCGTGTAACGCTTTGATACCTTTATCCAAAAGCGCCTTCAGCTCAGTGTTACCTTTCTTGATACCGACAGCCGTTTTCGCTGGCAGCAATTCGCTGTCGACCGGCTGGCTGATTTCGTAATCGGCGCCTTTCGGCGACTTCAGAAAGCCCAGTTCGGCTTGCAGCATGTCCTGGATACCGGCGTCGAGACGGCCGGAGGTCAGGTCGGAATACACCTGATCCTGGTTCTGATAGGCCTGGGTTTTCACGCCGGCCTTGTCCAGTACGGCCTTGGCGTAGGCTTCCTGAATGGTGCCTTGCTCATAGCCAACGGTCTTGCCCTTGAGCGAAGCGACGTCGGCGGTGATGCCGGAACCCTTTTTGAACACGTAGGCGGTCGGGCCGGAAAACAGTTCGCTGGAGAAGTCGATGACCTTCTCGCGGGCCGGGGTCACGGTCATCGACGAGATCACGCCGTCGAACTTGTTGGCCTTGAGGCCCGGAATCATGCCGTCGAAATCGCTTTCGACCCACTTGCACTTGACCTTCAGTTCGGCGCAGATCGCGTTGCCCAGGTCGATATCGAACCCGACCAGGCTGCCGTCGGCCGCTTTCGACTCGAACGGTGCGTACGAAGGGTCAACGCCAAAGCGCAGCTCTTTGTATTCCTTGGCCAGCGCGGAGCCGGCGGCCATGCACAACGCCAGTGCAGAAAGGGTCAGCAATGCTTTTTTCATTATTCAATCCCTAAGAACCAATATGAGCGCTTGTGGCGCAGAATTATTGTTACTGCAACGCTTACGACCTATAGAAAGTAGCAATTTCCGAACCAGAGTGCCGAACAGGTGTTTTAAAAGGTTCAGTAACGAGGGGCAAGGGCAACCGGATGCCCGGAAACGGGCGCGGCGTTTTTCCTGCACCGTTTGCGAGCGCACGTTGAGTTGGTGGCAGCCATTACCTGTGGCGAGGGAGCTTGCTCCCGCTGGAGGGCGAAGCACTCCCCGGCGCTTTGCCTGAGAAATCTGCTGTGCAGGCTTTGCGACTGCTGCGCAGCCGGGCGGGAGCAAGCTCCCTCGCCACAGGGTTTCGCTCAGGCGAGCAGATCCTGGAGGGTAGCGAGGCTGTCGGCTTCTTCGACGGTCTTGTCCTTGCGCCAGCGCAGCATGCGCGGGAAGCGCACGGCGATGCCGCTCTTGTGGCGGCGCGACAGGGCGATGCCTTCGAAACCGAGTTCGAACACCAGACTCGGTTTTACGCTGCTCACCGGGCCGAATTTTTCGACTGTGGTCTTGCGCACGATGCTGTCGACCTGGCGCATCTCTTCATCGGTCAGCCCCGAATAGGCCTTGGCGAACGGCACCAGCGAGCGCTGACTGGATTCGGGTGGACCGTCCCACACGGCGAAGGTGTAATCGCTGTACAGACTGGCGCGGCGGCCGTGTCCGCGCTGAGCGTAAATCAGCACGGCATCGACGCTGAACGGGTCGACCTTCCATTTCCACCACACGCCCATGTCCTTGGTCCGTCCGACGCCATACAACGAATCGCGGGCCTTGAGCATCATGCCTTCGACGCCGAGTTTGCGTGATGCCTCGCGCTGGCGCCCGAGATCGAACCAGTCTTCGCCGGTCAGTACAGGGGAGGGCAGCAGCACCGGGCTGTTGCAGCGCGCGATCACCTCCTCGAGTTGCGCACGGCGTTTGGCTTGCGGCTGATTACGCCAGTCCTCGCCCTGCCATTCCAGCAGGTCGTAGGCGAGTACCACCACCGGCACTTCTTCAAGAATCTTCTTGTCGAGCGTTTTGCGACCGATGCGTTGTTGCAACAGGGCGAACGGTTGCACGGCCGGCGGCTCATCGGATTGCGGATCGAAGGCGTCTTCGGTGGTCGGATGAGTGCTCTTCCACACGACGATTTCACCGTCGATCACCGTGCCGTCGGGCAAGCCGTGCACCAGCACATCGAATTCGGGGAAGCGCTCGGTCACCAGTTCCTCGCCGCGGGACCATACCCACAGCTTGCCGTCACGCTTGACCACTTGCGCGCGGATGCCGTCCCACTTCCATTCCACCTGCCAGTCGCTGGCCGGACCGAGCAGTGCTTCGAATTCCTCGACCGGTTGCGCCAAGGCGTGGGCGAGAAAAAACGGGTAGGGCTGGCCGCCGCGCTGGGCGTGCTCATCAGCGGATTCGGGGGCGATCAGTTTCAGATAGCTGGCGGCGTTCGGCCGGTTCGACAGATCGGTGTACCCGACCAGACGCTGGGCCACGCGTTTGCTGTCGAGCCCGGCCATCGAGGCGAGGGCGCGGGTGACCAGCAACTTCGACACGCCGACACGGAAACTGCCAGTGATCAACTTGATGCAGAGCATCAGGCTCGCCCGATCCAGCTCCGCCCATAACATTGGCAGTTGCCGCGCCAGGTACTCGGGCGTTTCACCGCGCAATGGCAGCAGCTTGTCTTCGATCCATTCGGCGAGACCGGCCTCGGAGCTGTGCGAATTTTCCGGCAGCACCAGAGAAATGGTCTCGGCCAGATCGCCGACGGCTTGATAGCTCTCTTCGAACAACCACGGCTCCAGTCCCGAAACTTCCACCGCCAGCTCACGGAGGATGCGCACCGGAACCAGTTGTCGCGGCCGTCCCCCGGAAAGGAAATACACCGCCCATGCGGCATCTTCCGGCGCGGCCTGCGCGAAGTAGGCCTGCATCGCCGCCAGCTTGGCGTTGCTCGACGTGGTCGCATCGAGTTCGGCATATAACTCGGCGAAGGCTTTCATGCGGACGTCTCGGCAACGGTGGGTTCGACGGCGATGTCTTCTTCGTCATCGCCGTATTCAGTGGTGAAGCCTTGGGCATCGAGGCCCTGTTCGCGCAAATGGCGCACGAGCACGCCGATCGAGCCGTGGGTGACCATGACCCGTTCGGCGCCGGTCTGGTTGATCGCCCAGAGCAGGCCGGGCCAGTCAGCGTGGTCGGACAGGACGAAACCACGATCTACACCACGCCGACGTCGAGTGCCGCGCAGGCGCATCCAGCCGCTGGCAAAGGCATCGCTGAAATCGCCGAAACGGCGCATCCACGTGCTGCCGCCCGCCGACGGCGGAGCGATGACCAGCGCCTGACGCATGATCGGGTCGCTTTTTTTCACGTCGCCCGCGTAGATCGTCGGCGGCAGGTACACGCCAGCGTCGCGGTAGACGCGGTTCAACGGTTCGACTGCACCGTGGCTGAGGATCGGCCCGAGGGTTTCGTCGATCCCGTGGAGAATCCGCTGGGCCTTGCCGAAGGAATAGCAGAACAGCACGCTGGCCTTGCCGGCGGCGATATTGGCCGCCCACCACTGATTGATCTCGTCGAAAATCTGCGCCTGCGGCTGCCAGCGATAGATCGGCAGGCCGAAGGTCGATTCGGTAATGAACGTGTGGCAGCGCACCGGTTCGAACGGGGCGCAGGTGCCGTCCGGCTCAACCTTGTAATCGCCCGACGCGACCCAGACTTCGCCGCCGTATTCCAGGCGCACCTGCGCCGAACCGAGGACATGCCCGGCCGGATGAAAGCTCAGAGTGACCCCGTGGTGAGTCAGGCGTTGGCCGTAATCGAGGGTTTGCAACTGGATATCCTGACCGAGGCGCGCGCGCAAAATCCCGGCGCTGGCGCTGCTCGACAGGTAATGCTGATTACCGGTGCGCGCGTGATCGCCATGGGCATGGGTGATCACCGAACGCTCGACCGGTCGCCAGGGATCGATATAGAAATCCCCGGCGGGGCAGTAGAGACCTTCAGGTCGGGCGATAACAAGATCCATGTCGTGACCGGAATGGGGGGGCTTGTTAGCTATGAGGCGGGTGTCAGGCTGGAAGTTCGATTGGCTTTAAAGCGCTACCCTCACCCCAGCCCTCTCCCGGAGGGAGAGGGGGCCGACCGAAGTGTCTGGCGAGGTACATCGACCTGAGGGACCGAATTGAATATGGATCCGGCACAGCCTTGAGCCTGGTCCAATGTTGGATTCACCTCCCTCTGGTAGAGGGGCCGACCGAAGTGTCTGGCGAGGTACATCGACCTGAGGGACCGAATTGAATATGGATCCGGCACAGCCTTGAGCCTGATCCAATGTTGGATTCACCTCCCTCTGGTAGAGGGGCCGACCGAAGTGTCTGGCGAGGTACATCGACCTGAGGGACCGAATTGAATATGGATCCGGCACAGCCTTGAGCCTGATCCAATGTTGGATTCACCGTCTCTCTTTCAGGTCGGCGCAAGACCCAAGCATCCCCCAATCAGTCCCCTCTCCCTCCGGGAGAGGGCTAGGGTGAGGGGCTGTTGATCTTTGCTTTACTTGCCGGGAGTCAGGGTCAAACGAGTCTTGCCATACACCCGATCGAAATTCTGCGGCTGCATCGGCAAGCCGATGTACTGACCCTTGAGCCACGCATCGATCCCGTTCAAATAATTCGGACTCAGCGGATTGCCCGACTGACCCGTGCCGTTCTGCGCCATCAGCGGTTCGCTCTGGCCGAAGTCGACGATAAAACGCATCGCCGGCGCACGGGTCGTGACGAAGTCCTGGCCCCAGGCAAACGCCGAAGTGTTCAACGTGGTGTGATCGCCGCCCGCCGCCAACGGCCCGCGAACAGTCTGGCCATTGCTGTTCTTCCACGCATAGCTGTGCAATTTGCCCCATTGCCAGGCGCGGTGGTCGCCGCCCAATTGACTGTCACCGGCAGTGATGGCCGCCGCGAGGCTACGGGCGAGAATCACGCTCTTGTCTTCCTTCTGCGGCGTACGGACATCGTCCCAGAACGGACTGTCCTCACGCCCCAGCAGATGATCGGCCTGCGCCGCGTAGGACAATTCGCCGCTGGTCATAAATGCTTTCCACGCCGGGCTGGATTCAGGCCCCAATTCGTCGAGGAAAATCTGCTTCATGCTTTCCTGCAGAAACAACTCATAAATCGCTGCATCCGCCGAGGTCGGGCTGAGCTTGCCGTCGAAGGCCATCAAGCGCGTGAAGGCTTCGCGCGCCTTGCTGCGTTCGGCTTCCGGCAGGGCGTCGATCGCCTGTTTCAGCGGTTGCTTCATGCCCGGTGCTTCGAAGACTTTTTTCAGCTTGGCGGCGAAGGTGGTGGTCTGGTCGTACTGCATGGCGATCACGCTGCGGCTGTCGTGCTTGCCGCCTCCCGCCATTTCCGCCAGGCGTTCGCCGCGCTCCGGTGCCGCCCAGGATTTCGACAACTGCATGCCGTAGCCGTCGGGAATCACACGCTGATTGGCGGTGCCGAGCCAGCCTTGTGCCGGGTCCTGATCGTAGGGGTGCAACATCGGGTCGGCGTAACCGTCCCAGTCGTAGCGACCGTCCCAGCCCGGCGAGGGCAGCAGGCCTTCGCCTTCGCGGCGGTTGGGGAAGCGGCCGGTGACTTGCCAGCCGATATTGCTCGCATCGGCGAATACCAGATTCAGGGTAATGGCGCGGATTTCGCGGCTGGCGTCCGAAGCGCGCTCGACGTTTTGCGCGCGGGTCAGATCGAAGAAGGCATCCAGGGTTTTGTCGTCGGTGAAATTCGGTGTCTGCAACGCGAGGCCGAAGCCGCTGCCTTGCGCCGCTGCCTGGGCACTGTTGAGCAGCGCGCCGTGGCGGGTTTCGTAAACGGCTTCGCGAATCGGTCGCTGGCCTTTGACGAAGTAGGTCTCGTTGCGCACGCCCAACGGCTGCCATTTGCCGTTGACCTCATAAGTCAGGCTGCTGCCCTGACGGCGGATTTTCTCGAGGAACAGGTCCTGATTGTCGCCGAGCACGCTGGTCATGCTCCACGCCACTTTGCCATTGAAGCCGCCGAGCACCATCGGCAGGCCAGCAACCGTGACGCCAGCGGCCTGATATTTCGGCGCGCGGATCTGCACGAAACTCCACAACGACGGCGCAGCGAGCGGCCCGTGCGCGTCGCTGGCCAGCAGGCTCTTGCCGCTGCGGCTGCGCTGCGGGGCGATCGCCCAGTTGTTCGCAGTCGGTGTGGCGAGCAGGTTCAGCGCCGACAGCTGCTGGCTGGCGCTGCTCAGTTCGGTCAGGCCCGGAATCTGCCCGTTGAGCTTGAGGCCTTGCAGCTTGTCGGCTTCGGCCACCGGTAGATTTTCATCGGGCGCCGACGGGCTCAGCCAGGCGAGTTTGTCAGTGGTCACGGTTTGCGCGAGCACCAGTGACTGGATTTCCTCCGGCAGGTTGGCCGACTGGCTGAAATTCAGCAGGGCAAAGATCAGCGCCGAATCCTCCGGTTTCCAGTATTCCGGCTTGTATCCGCTGGCGGCGAGGTCGCCCGGCAACTTGTCGGCGTAGCGGAACAGGTAGGCGTTGACGCCCCGTGCGTACACCTCGAAGAAGCGTTTGAGGCGTGGCGACGAGGCCTTGTAGAGCTCGCCGGCGCTCTTCTTCAGATTGACCGCGCGCATGTAGCGGTCGGCATCGAGCATAGCCGCGCCGGACATTTCCGCCAGCCGCCCCTGGGCCAACAGACGCAGGGTGACCATCTGATTGATGCGGTCGCTGGCGTGGACATAGCCGAGGCTGAACAGCGCGTCATGGAAGCTGTTGCTCTCGATCAACGGCATGCCCATCGCATTGCGCCGCACCGACACGTTCTGCGCCAGGCCCTTGAGCGGTTGCACGCCGGAGGTCGGCGGCAGGCTGTCCTGGGCGTTCCAGGTCTGGCAACCGGACAAACCGAGAACACCGGCCACTGCTGCGGCAACGCCGAACCGGGGAAGAAAATGTGTAAGGGCTGGCGAGGCCATGGCGAAGCTCCTGCGGGGGTATAAGGCTGGGGGCGCAATAAAGCCGCTACGTTAGTGAGGGCGCGAGGGCCGCGCAAGCGGGGCGAGTGGTTATTTGTGCAGTTGTCGGCTGATCGGTCACAGGCGTGAGAGTTGCTTGTGGGAAAGCGCTGATGTTGAACTACGGAATAAGTCCCGAGACCTGTCAGGAGAAAGATCGCTATGGAGCTTCAAAGCAACGCTGCGCTGATCATCATCGACCAGCAGAAAGGCATTCTGCATCCGCGTCTGGGGCGGCGGAATAATCCTCAGGCCGAAGAGCGAATGCTTGAGTTATTGGCGCTGTGGCGCCTGCGCGGGCGCCCGGTGATTCACGTGCAGCATTTGTCGCGCTCACCTGACTCGGTGTTCTGGCCGGAGCAGTCCGGGGTGGAGTTCCAGCCACGCTTTGCGCCGCAGAACGGTGAATGGCTGATCCAGAAACAGGTGCCTGACGCGTTTTGTGCCAGTGGGCTGGAGGCGCAGTTGCGTGAGGCTGGGATCGGGCAACTGATCATCGTTGGTGTGGCGACCAATAACTCTGTTGAGTCGACGGCGCGCACCGCGGGCAACCTGGGGTTCGACGCATGGGTGGCAGAGGATGCGTGTTTTACCTTCGACAAAGCCGATTATTTCGGCACGCCACGTACCGCTGAAGAGGTGCACGGGATGTCGCTGGGGAATCTGCATGGGGAGTACGCGACGGTGGTCAGTAGTGCGCAGCTGTTGGCGGCAGACTGAAGTTTTTTGGTGAATGGACCGGCGCTTTCGCGAGCAGGCTCGCTCCTGTAGGAGTGAGCCTGCTCGCGATAGCGTTTGATCAGGCGATATCAATTTCGGATGTGCCGGCCCCATCGCGAGCAGGCTCACTCCTACAGGAGATCGGTACGCGGTCACTGTGGGAGCGAGCCTGCTCGCGAAGGCGGTGTGTCAGGCGAAGAAGATCTTCGCCAGTGACATCAAGCGCCGTGGCACTTCTTGAATTTCTTGCCGTTGCCGCACGGGCAAGGGTCGTTGCGGCCGACGTCTTTCAGGGCGTTGCGCACCGGTTCCTGGTGGGCGTGGCCGCAGTTCGGGCCGTGGACATGGCCATGGTCGTGATCGTGATGGTGGTCATGATCGTGGTTGCAGTCAGGGCCATGGACATGAGGTTGCTGGGTCATCGAGGTCACTCCGGAGTTAGATCGGCGGGGATTATCACGCCATTGCGCTCAAGGTGCACGTAGTGGGCGATGAATAAACCGGTTTCCATTTCCCCTTGCAATCGATAGGGAATCTGCTGATTCGGATTTTTCAGCAGTTTCACCACCTGTTTGATCTTCGGCCACAGGTTGGTGCGGATCGGCACTTTGAAATAGGCGCTGCGCTTCGGCCCGACGGTAAACCAGTGCTCATGCTCGCCCTCGGTGAGCAGCATGTCGGCCAGATGGATGCGGTATTCCAGACCGCGTACGGTCAGGTCGCTGTCGTTGGGATTGTCGACGCGAAAGTGCAGGATGAATTTCTGCTCGAGCAGTTTGGCCCGCACCACCTCGACTTTCACCAGATGCACCGCGGGTTCGACGCTGTCATCACTGAACCACGAGGCACAGCCGCCGAGGTTTACGATCAGCATCAACAGCAGAAAATTTAATGTGCGCCGGCGACCGAGCATGGTTGTACTCCCTTTGTTGCCAGTCTAGACGCTAAAAGATCGCAGCCTTCGGCAGCTCCTGCAGAATGAACGGAAATCCTGTGTAGGAGCTGCCGAAGGCTGCGATCTTTTGATCTTCAGCTCAAGCGCCGAAATAACCCGCACAGCACTTCTTGAACTTCTGCCCGCTGCCGCAAGGGCAGCCGTCATTGCGCCCCAATTTCATCTGCACCGTCGGATCGATGAAATACCAGCGCCCGGCGTTCTGCACAAACGAGGAGCGCTCGCGGTGGCTGTGCTCGCCCTGGCTGTCGTGCCAGCGCGCAGTGAAGGTGACGAAAGCATGTTCCGGCTGACCGCCGAAGACTTCCGAGCTTTCGACCTCAAGACCGAGCCAGGTGCTTTGCGCACTCCAGTCGCTGATCGATTGTCGGTTCAATCCCGCTTGCTGGGCGGGCAGGGTGGTCGCCACCAGATAGTCGATCAGCCCCAGCACATAAGCGCTGTAGCGCGAGCGCATCAAGGCTTCGGCGCACGGTGCCGGGTGCCCGTCATGATAAGGGCCGCAGCAGGCATCCAGCAGATTGCCGCTGCCGCATGGGCAAATGGCTGTACTCATTGCATTACCACCAGTATTTCCCGAAATTTTCCGGATTGGCCCAGAAGCGTGAATTGAGCCAGTCGGGGACTTGTTTGTAGTCAAGCAGATCGTAAGTGAACAGCGTCAGCACCTGCTCGTCGCGCTGGAAACGCTCGCTGGCCTGCAGTGCCAGCGAATAGAAATCGGTTTCCTGCCAGCCACTGGCCGCGAGATCAGCCAGCACCGCGATGCGACTGGCGTTGAGATTGCGGATGCCGCCCAACAGGTTCAGGCCGCCGCGCTTGGGCAAATGTTCCAGGCAATCGACTACCAGCGCCAGATCGAAGCGTTGCGCGGCCAGTTCGGCAGGCAATGCGCCGGGCGCGGCGTGGGCCACCAAGGTGTCAGGGTGCGCCTGCTTGAAGGCGTCCAGGGCTGGAAATGCGCTGGCGCCGATCAGCAGCAGACGAGCCGGGGCGTAGCGATCCAGCAAAGCGGCCAGCGCCTGTTGCGGCGTGCGCGAAGAAATGGCGACGTTCATCGAAGCTCCTCAGTCAGACCGCCAAGACTAGCCTGCCAGACTGCGGCGGCAAAGCGCCCGGTTGCGTGGTTTTCCTTAAAAGTGGCAAACCCCTGTGAACACGGTCGCAAACCGCGGTGGCCTATTGCTGGCGGAGATTAAAACTCCGGTCTTTAATCCCTGAATCGGTTTCAAGCCGATCCCTCAGGAGAAAACTAGATGAGCATAGTTCGGACAGCATTACCCTTGGTTCTGCTAACCAGTGTGTTGACTGGTTGTGCAGGTTTGCAGAAAACCGACTGGCCGACCTGTGCGGCGGTCGGTGGTGTGGTCGGTGCCGGTCTCGGCGCGACGGAAAGCGCTTCGTGGGCCGGTTATGGTGCGCTGCTGGTTGGCGGCACGGCGGCGGCTTATTGCTGGGTGCACGGTGATGGCGATGAGGACGGCGACGGCGTGCCGGACAGTCGCGACAAGTGCCCGGGCACGCCAAAAGGTGTGCAGGTCGATGCTGACGGTTGCCCACCACCGACGCCTGCGCCAGTGGTCGAAGAAGCGGTTGTGGTCAAGGAGGAAACCATCGTCATTCGTGATGTGCACTTCGAGTTCGACAAAGCCACGCTGACCGGCCCTGACAAGCAAGTGCTCGACAAAGTCGCCGATCGCCTGAAACAGGAGTCCTCCACCGCGCAACTGACCGTGACCGGTCACACCGACAGTGTCGGCAGCGATGCCTACAACAAGAAGCTCTCGGATCGGCGTGCGCACTCGGTGGTGGAATACCTGATCCAGCAGGGCGTACCGCGTGCCAGCTTCGTTTCGGTGTCGGGCCTTGGTGAAAGCCAGCCTGTCGCTGACAACAAGTCGGCCGATGGTCGCGCGCAGAACCGTCGCACCGAAATCAAAATCGTCCGCTAGCCCCTCTCGCATCCGCGGCTTGTGCAGTCGCGGATGCGGGTCTTTACTCCTGTGTAACCGGTATGGGCCGGTACACAGGAGCGTTCACAAATGCGTGTTTTCTCAAGGTCCGTCTTGCCGGTGCTGCTGCTTGGCAGCTTGCTCACCGGTTGTGCCACTCACAGCGATGGCACCGCCCCCCTCAATCAACGTACGTGGCCGATCTGCAGCCTGCTTGGCGGCCTGGTCGGCGGCGGTCTTGGTGCCATTGAAAGCGCCGGCTGGGCCGGTGGCGGCGCGGCATTGGGCATCGTCACCGGGGGGCTGATCTGTTATGCCCAGGATGGCGACGAAGACAGCGACGGCGTGTTCGACCGCCGCGACCGCTGCCCGGACACGCCGGAAAACACCGAAGTCGATCACCGCGGTTGTCCACGGCCGCAATATCCGGTCGCAGTAAAACCGGTCGAACCGGCGCCGCAAACCGAAGTGATCACCCTGAGCGATGCCGGCAACGTGTTGTTCGATTTCGACAAATCCGATCTGACCCCGGCAGCAAAAGCCCAGCTCGACACTTTGATGGACAAGCTGCGCAATGCCGATGTGGTCAGCATCAAAGTCATCGGGCATACCGACAGCAAAGGCTCCGACGCCTATAACCAGGCATTGTCGGAACGCCGTGCCAGCAGTGTCGCTGCGTACCTGCTCAGTCAGGGCCTGGCGCCGAACAAGCTCACCAGCGAAGGGCGAGGCGAGAGTGAACCGGTGGCCGATAACGCCAGCGATGAAGGTCGCGCAGAAAACCGCCGCGTCGAGCTGCACATCAATCGTTAGGAAAGGTCTGTAGTCCGCAGGCTAGAGCTGCCGGGCCGAAATCATCGGCTCGGCAGGCTTTTACCCGCTGTTTGTGGAAATTTCATTTTTCCCTCTGGCTTATCCCCCGCAGAAGCCGGTACTGTGCGTGCAAAGAATAATTCGCAACACGGGGGAGCGTATGAAGGTGTTCTGGGGGCTGGGGCGTTTGCTGACCCTGCTGTTCTGCTGCGTGGTACTGGCCAATCAACTGGTGCCGTTCGTCCATCCGCTGCATCTGCTGGTCAATCTGGCTGGCGCTCTGTTGTTGCTGATTCACGTACTCGAAGTGCTGCTGTGCAATGGCAGTCTCAAGGGGCGTCCGCATCCTTGGCGTGATCGTGGGCGCATTCTGTTGTTCGGCGTTTTCCATCTGCAAACCATCCCGGCCCCGGCCGCTCCGGAGGCTTCTTCCCATGCGTAAACTCTGCCTGCTCGCTGCATTCATCAGTCCACTGGCCTGCGCCCAGGTCGTCAACGTGCAAAGCAATTCGCTGATGCGCTTGCCCAACACCACCAGCACCCTGCAACTGGAGAAGCTGGAAGTTGCCGATTACGGCACCTTGCTGATCCCCTCCAACGTGACCGAATTGAACATCGATGAACTGCGCCTTGGCCATGAAGCGCGCATCGCCATCGTGCCGGCGGAACAGGCGCTGGAGCTGAAGGTCAAGCGCGCCGAGTTGAGCGACGGCAGCCAGATCACCGCACGCGGCGCCCCCGGAACTTATGAAAAGGCTGCCCGGGCCGGGCGCAATCTGAACCTGCAATTTCAGGCCCTGAGCGCGCCGCAATTGACCGTCGATGCCCGTGGCGGCACCGGCGCACCGGGTTTCGTCGGCCTCGACGGCGGCAACGGTGAAGATCCGGGCTGCACCTATGGTTCGGCTGGCCACGGCGCCGATGGCAGTGACGGCAGCGATGGCCAGCCGGGCGCGCCGGGTGCGCTGGTGCGCCTTGCCGTGCCACGGGATTTCCCGGCCGAGCTGATCAAGGTCAACGTGGCTGGCGGTGCCGGCGGCCCGGCGGGTGTCGGTGGTAAAGCGGGGAAGGGCGGCAAGTCCAAGGGCTGCCTGGTGTACCGCGCCGATGGCGGCAAGAACGGCAAGGCCGGGGCTGATGGGCAGCCTGGGCCGACAGGGGCGGCGGGTGCCGTAACCGTGCAGCGTCTCTAAAGGCGAGCCCTCACCCCAGCCCTCTCCCAGAGGGAGAGGGGGCCGACCGAGGTGTCTGTCGCTATCCATCGACCTGGAAGGCCAGGTCGATTATGGATTCAGCGAAAATCTTCCAAGTCGGCGTAACTCCTCAATATCCCCCAATCAGTCTCTCTCCCTCTGGGAGAGGGGGCCGACCGAGGTGTCTGTCGCCATCCATCGACCTGGAAGGCCAGGTCGATTATGGATTCAGCGAAAATCTTCCAAGTCGACGTAACTCCTCAATATCCCCCAATCAGTCCCCTCTCCCTCTGGGAGAGGGTTAGGGTGAGGGGCTTTTGATCTTTGAGTCGCAGATTGTCAGAACATTGGCCGAGCCGCAGCCACCGCCACCAGCACCAACCCGACCAGCAGATTAAGCCCCACCACCCGCCGAATCCGCCCCAGTACCGCCGCACCCGCCGGCCAGTCCTTCACATCAACCGCCTTGCGCAACTCCGGCAGCATCAACCCCTGAATGCGGATGAACAGCGCCGTCATCACCACATACAAACCGATCATCACCTGCACATACTTCGGTGCGGTCTCAAAGCCGACCTGCTGCAAGTGCAACATGCCTACGCCGCTGATCGGCAACAGAATCACCGCGACCCAGACCCAGCGGAAAAAACCTTGAAACACTTCCACCCACAGGGTCAGGCGAGCGGGGCCCTCGAGAGCCTTCACAGCCGCAGGGCGCAAGACCATCCAGGCGAAAAACATGCCGCCAACCCACACCAGAGCGGCGAGGACATGCAGGGGATAAACGAGGCTAAAAGGTGTCATTGGGTCACTCCGTTCTGCGCGGGATCGATTAGCGGGGTATGATAGCCGCCGAACCAAACTACTGAAAATTTATCCAGCGTTTTGCGCCCGACACTCAATGATCAGCACTGAACTCAAAACCACGATCCAGGGCGCCTATTCGCGTTTTCTAGAGGCCAAGAGCCTCAAGCCGCGTTATGGCCAGCGCCTGATGATCGCCGAAATCGCCAAGGTACTCGGCGATATCGACACCGACGATGAAGGCCGGCGCAGTGGCGACCCCGCGATTGTCGCGGTGGAAGCCGGCACCGGTACCGGCAAGACGGTGGCCTACAGCCTGGCGGCGATCCCCACGGCGAAACTGGCCGGCAAGCGTCTGGTGATTGCCACCGCGACCGTCGCCCTGCAAGAGCAGATCGTCTACAAGGATTTGCCCGACCTGATGCGCAACAGCGGGCTGAATTTCAGTTTCGCCCTGGCCAAGGGCCGTGGCCGCTACATGTGCCTGTCCAAACTCGACATGCTGCTGCAGGAAGGCCACGCGCAGACCGCCACCGCGCAGCTGTTCGAGGAAGAAGGCTTCAAGATCGAAGTCGACGAGGCCAGCCAGAAGCTGTTCACCAGCATGATTGAAAAGCTCGCCGGCAATAAGTGGGACGGCGACCGTGACAGCTGGCCGAACGCGCTGGAAGACGCCGACTGGGCGCGCCTGACCACCGATCACAGCCAGTGCACCAACCGGCATTGCCCCAACTTCGGCCAGTGCGCCTTCTACAAGGCCCGCGAAGGCATGGGCAAGGTCGACGTGATCGTCACCAACCACGACATGGTCCTGGCTGACCTGGCTCTGGGCGGCGGCGCCGTGCTGCCGGATCCGCGCGACACCATTTACGTGTTCGACGAAGGCCACCACCTGCCGGACAAGGCCATCGGCCACTTCGCCCATTACACGCGCCTGCGCTCCACCGCCGACTGGCTGGAAACCACCGCCAAGAACCTCACCAAACTGCTTGCCCAGCACCCGTTGCCGGGCGATCTCGGCAAGCTGATCGAGCAGGTGCCGGAGCTGGCGCGGGAGATCAAGACCCAGCAGCAGTTCATGTTCACCGCGTGCGAGCAGATCGCCGATTTCAAACCCGGCGAAGATGTCGAAGGCCGAGAGCGCCCGCGTCACCGCTTCGTCGGCGGGGTGATTCCCGAGGACATGCGCGAGATGGGCATCGAGCTGAAAAAAGGCTATTCGCGCCTCAACGACCTGTTCCAGCGTCTGACCGATCTGCTCAAGGAAGGCATGGATGGCGAGGTCAATATCGGCATTGCCAGCAATCAGGCCGAAGAGTGGTATCCGCTGTTCGGCAGCCTGTTGTCCCGTGCTTCCGGCAATTGGGAGCTGTGGACCGCGTTCACCGCCGAAGACCCGGAAGACAGCCCGCCCATGGCGCGCTGGCTGACCCTGGCCGAAAGCGGCTCGCTGTTCGACATCGAGGTCAACGCCAGTCCGATTCTGGCGGCGGAAACCTTGCGGCGCAGTTTGTGGAACGTCGCTTACGGCTGTCTGGTGACCTCGGCGACGCTGACGGCGCTGGGCACTTTCGATCGTTTCCGCATGCGCGCCGGCCTGCCGAAAAAAGCCGTTACGGCGGTGGTGCCGAGCCCGTTCCATCATGCCGATGCCGGCGTGTTGCGCGTGCCGGATCTCAAGGCCGATCCGCGCGACGCCGCCGCCCATACCGCGGCGATCATTCGCGAACTGCCGGATCTGGTCGAAGGTTCGCGCGGCACCCTCGTGCTGTTCTCCTCGCGCAAGCAGATGCAGGACGTCTTTGACGGCCTCGACCGCGACTGGCGCAAACAAGTGTTCATTCAGGGCAACCTGTCGAAACAGGAAACCCTCAACAAGCACAAGGCGCGGGTCGATGGCGGTGATTCCAGCGTGCTGTTCGGGCTGGCCAGTTTCGCCGAGGGTGTCGATTTGCCGGGGGCTTATTGTGAGCACGTGGTGATCGCCAAGATTCCGTTCTCGGTGCCGGACGATCCGGTCGAAGCCGCGTTGTCGGAGTGGATCGAAGCGCGCGGCGGCAATCCGTTCATGGAAATCTCCGTGCCCGATGCCTCGCTGAAACTGGTTCAGGCCTGTGGCCGTCTGCTGCGTACCGAAGAAGACCGCGGCACCATCACCTTGCTCGACCGGCGTCTGGTCACCCAGCGCTACGGCAAGGCGATCCTCAATGCGTTGCCGCCTTTCCGTCGTGAAATATCCTGAGACACGGGTGGGCCGATTGGCCCGCCGCGTTGTCTATCTCTCTGCCAGCACTTTTCCACTGGCCTTGACTGGTCGTTAGGGAGAACTCCGTTCTTATGATCCGCCGTTCGTTGCCCGCTGTTTTCGCCTTGATCTTTGCCGCGCCGTTGCTGGCCGCGCCCGCCGGTCAGCAGACGCTGTTCAACTTCGTGCGCCCGGCCGACGTGGTCAAGGTCGCCACGGAAAACGCCGACCTGCCGCAGGCCAATGCCGAACAGACCGCGGAAGGCGAAGTGCTGCGTCGGGTGACATTCAACCCGGTCGCCCGGCCGACCTTGCGCCTGACGCCACAGACCGGCGCCTGGGACTGGTCGCAGTCCGGGATGATGACCCTGCGCCTGCAGAGTGCGATGAACTGGGCGGTGACGGTTTATGTGCAGATCCAGAGCAACGATGGCCGCACTTTGCTCAGCCGCGTCGATCTGCCGGCCGGCCCCGCGCAAACCTTGCTGGTGCCGTTGGTGTCTTCGACGCCGCTAAGTCAGGGCATGAAAGCCGGGCCGCCGATGCCGATGACCGTTGACGGCCAGCGCATCCTGCTGGCCAGCAGCACGGGCGAGATCGACCGCAGCCAGGTGGTGTCGGTGAGCCTGTCGATGGATCAGCCGAAAGTTGCGCAGAGCCTGTTGCTCGAGCGTTTCGGCGTGCAGGACGGCGAGTCGGTGACGCAGGCGGTGTACGGCAATCTGCTCGATACTTACGGGCAGTCGACCCGCAGCAAATGGCCGGAGAAAGTCAGCAGCGACGAGCAGCTGAAAAGCGCCGCCAGCAAAGAACAGCAACAACTGAACAGTTGGCTGGCCGAGCGCGAAAAGTCCTCGCTGGACAAATTCGGCGGCTGGAACAAGGGCCCGGCGTTCAAGTCCAGCGGTTTCTTCCGCACGGAAAAACGCGATGGCCGCTGGTATCTGGTGACCCCTGAAGGCCATCCGTTCTACTCGCTTGGCGTCAACACCGTCAGCCCGCAAGTCAACCAGACCTACGTAGCGGGTCGCGAATACATGTTCGAATCACTGCCGAAGAACGGCGACCCGCTGGCTGCGCATTTCGGCGAGGGCGACAACCGTGGCGGTAACGGCGTCGATCAGGGGCGTGGCTACGGCAACGGCCGCTGGTACGACTTCTATGGCGCCAATCTGCAACGCCTGTACGGCGAACCGTGTCAACCGGACAGCGACAACAAGGCCGGGATCGCCGAAGCGGCGAAGGCAGGCGCGGCTGAGGCCAGTTCGGTGCAGGCGGCTGAGTCTGTGGCGGCGCCTGCCGAGCCGAAGTCAGGTATCGCCGAAGCGGCGCAGACCGACGCGGTGCAAACGTCCAGCGCGCAAGCCGCTCCGTGTACAGCCACGATTGATGAGGAACGCTGGGCTCGCCATACCCTCGACCGCCTGCAAGCCTGGGGTTTCAATACGGTTGGCAACTGGAGCGCGCCGTCCTTGGCGGACGCTGAGCGCGTGCCGTACACCTTGCCGCTGTCGATCGTCGGCGATTACGCCAGCATCAGCACCGGTAGCGACTGGTGGGGCGGCATGCCGGACCCGTTCGATCCGCGTTTCGCCATGGCCACCGAGCGCGCCGTAGCCATTGCCGCCCGCGATCACCGCGACGATCCGTGGCTGATCGGTTATTACGCCGACAACGAGCTGGCCTGGGCCGGCCCCGGTGACGATCCGAAGGCTCGCTACGCGCTGGCTTACGGCACCTTGAAAATGACCACGGACGTGCCGGCCAAACGCGCCTTTCTCAAGCAATTGCGCGACAAGTACCGCAATCAGGCCGGACTGTCCAAGGCGTGGGGCATCGAGCTGCCGGCGTGGGAGTTGATGGAAGACCCGGGCTTCGTGCCGCCGCTGCCCAATCCTGAGCATCCGGAGATCGAAGCGGATTTCAAATACTTCCAGAAGGTCTTCGCCGACACCTATTTCAAGACCATCTCTGATTCGCTGAAATGGCACGCGCCGAACCAGATGATGCTGGGCGGTCGCTTCGCTATCAGCACGCCTGAGGCCGTGGCGTCCTGCGCGCAGTATTGCGATGTGTTGAGCTTCAACATGTACACGCTCAAGCCGCAGGACGGTTACCACTTCGCCGCGCTGGCAGCGCTGGACAAACCGGTGCTGATCACCGAATTCAACTTCGGCTCGGCTGACCGCGGCCCGTTCTGGGGCGGCGTGACGCAATTGGCCAAAGAAGAGGATCGCGGCCCGGCCTATGCCAACTTCCTCAAACAGGCGCTGAGCGAGCCGTCGATTGTCGGCGTGCACTGGTTCCAGTATCTCGACCAACCGGTGACTGGCCGGTTGCTCGACGGCGAGAATGGCCATTTCGGACTGGTCGGCGTCACCGATCTGCCGTATCAGGGATTTGTCGAGGCAGTGCGCAAAAGCAATCTGCAAGCGCTGGAGCAGTTGGGCAAGGTGGCGCAGAAAACGCCGAATACCGAGGCTGAAGGCGGGCGCAAGGCCGAGGCTGGCAAAGCGCCGGGGGCTGCGCAAGCGGGCGGGCATTCGGGGAATGGTCACTAGGTTTCAGACCGCGTTATCGTTCTTCGCGAGCAGGCTCGCTCCCACAGGGGATCTCCGCTGCTGTTGAGATCCAGTG
>NZ_QETJ01000087.1:0-21574 GCF_003105095.1 Pseudomonas sp. NDM
GCTCGCGAAGGCGATTTGGCATGCACTTCACATCTCTGGTGAGGCTCGTTCAGAACATCCGGCGCAGGCGTGCAAGTGGGACTGTACGCAAAGTACGGAGTGTTCGGCGTAACCAAGTCAGATCATGCGTTCGTTTGCGCGCGGCAACGGGCGCTTTGGTCTTGCCGATATGCACGGCAAAATCCCGCGCGAGAGTTTCTTCCGTCCCAATGCCTTTGAGCTTTTTGAGCAACCTGCCGTTTTTGTAGAACAGCACTGTAGGCGTGCCGGTCACGTTCGGATGGCGAGGCGATTGGCTGGTGTTGAGCATATAGATGTTGGCGCGCAGCCGGTAAGGCTCGGCAATCTGCCGAAAGATCGGCCCTGCCCATTCGCAGGCGGGGCAGTGTTCATTGGCGAAATAAAGAATGACCGGGCGCCAGGTTTTCAGGGCTTTGCGGTAAGTGGCAGGCAATGTGAAAAGAGGAATGTATGCGCTCATCAGGATCTCCTTTTCGACTGCGGCGATGCCTGCCACGCTAAATCAACCTCTACTTGACCACCACTGTCAGAGTTGACAGGTGACATTTGGCTATTTTGGTGCGCCGCGCCCTTGCATGTGGCGCGAATACCCGCCGGTTGTAGCCAAAGGTAGCGCGCGCTCAAAGCGCGCCCGGTAACCGCAGAATTACTTTCATCGCATCCACCTGATTTCCAAAAGATTTCATTGCGCTGCAGATTCCTTCTACAGCCTGTGGCACACTTTCTGCTGTCTATTCCGTAGTAACAAACCGTGTTCCGGTATAGCGGAATAAACACAATTCTGGAGTGCTTGCCATGCATCGCCGTCCTTCGTTATTCAAAGCGTGTGTTTTTGTTCTTGCAGCTTCTTCTTCGCTCGTCGGCCTGGTCCAAGCGGCTGACAGCAAGCTCGACAGTGTTCTCGCCCGTGGCAAGTTGATCGTAGGCACCGGCAGCACCAATGCGCCGTGGCACTTTCAAGGCGCGGACGGCAAGTTGCAGGGTTTTGATATCGACATCGCCAGGATGGTGGCCAAGGGGTTGTTCAATGACCCGAGCAAAGTCGAGTTCGTGGTGCAGTCGTCCGATGCGCGGATTCCCAATCTGCTGACCGACAAGGTCGACATGAGCTGCCAGTTCATCACCGTCACCGCCAGCCGTGCGCAGCAAGTGGCGTTCACCCTGCCGTATTACCGCGAAGGTGTCGGCCTGCTGTTGCCGAACAACAGCAAGTACAAGGAAATCGAAGACCTGCAAGCGGCAGGCGATGACGTCACCGTGGCGGTGCTGCAGAACGTGTACGCCGAAGAATTGGTGCATCAGGCGCTGCCCAAGGCCAAGGTCGATCAGTACGACAGCGTTGACCTGATGTATCAGGCGGTGAACTCCGGCCGTGCCGATGCCGCCGCCACCGATCAGTCTTCGGTCAAATACCTGATGGTGCAGAACCCTGGCCGTTACCGCAGCCCGAGCTATGCCTGGAGCCCACAGACCTATGCCTGTGCGGTCAAGCGCGGCGATCAGGACTGGCTGAACTTCGTCAACACCGCGCTGCATGAAGCCATGACCGGCGTTGAATTCCCGACCTACGCGGCATCATTCAAGCAATGGTTCGGCGTGGACCTGCCATCTCCAGCCATCGGTTTCCCAGTCGAATTCAAATGATCCCGTGAGAGTGGGGCGGTTACCGTCGCCCCGCTCAAGGTACTGCTGACCATGAACTATCAGTTGAACTTTGCCGCCGTGTGGCGCGATTTCGACACCTTGCTGGCGGGGCTCGGTCTGGGCTTGCAGTTGGCGCTGGTGTCGATCGCCATCGGCTGCGTGATCGGCATGCTGATGGCGTTTGCCTTGCTGTCGAAGCATCGCGCCTTGCGGGTGCTGGCCTCGGTGTACGTCACGGTGGTGCGTAATACGCCGATCCTCGTATTGATTCTGTTGATCTACTTTGCACTGCCAAGCCTCGGGATTCGTCTGGACAAGATTCCCTCGTTCATCATCACGCTGTCGCTGTATGCCGGCGCGTACCTGACCGAAGTGTTCCGTGGCGGCTTGCTGAGCATCCCCAAAGGGCAGCGCGAAGCTGGCCTGGCGATCGGCCTCGGCGAGTGGCAAGTGAAAGCCTACGTCACCGTGCCGGTGATGCTGCGCAACGTCTTGCCGGCGCTGTCGAACAACTTCATTTCGCTGTTCAAGGACACTTCGCTGGCCGCTGCGATTGCAGTGCCGGAGCTGACCTATTACGCGCGCAAGATCAACGTCGAAAGCTACCGGGTGATCGAAACCTGGCTGGTGACCACGGCGTTGTATGTCGCGGCCTGTTACCTCATTGCCATGCTGCTGCGTTACCTCGAGCAGCGTCTGGCGATCCGTCGATAGGAGGCTGCGATGTACCAATCTCCCAGTTGGTTGCATGAATTGTGGCTCGCCCGCGAGCCGTTGTGGCAGGGCTTTCTGACCAGTGTGCAAGTCTCGGCGCTGGCCATAGTCCTGGGCACTTTGCTCGGTGTGGTTGCCGGTCTGGTGCTGACTTATGGCAAGTTCTGGATGCGCGCACCGTTCCGCGTTTACGTCGATCTGATTCGCGGCACGCCAGTCTTCGTGCTGGTGCTGGCCTGCTTTTACATGGCGCCGGCGCTCGGTTGGCAGATCAGCGCGTTTCAGGCCGGTGCCCTGGGCCTGACGCTGTTCTGCGGCTCCCACGTCGCCGAAATCGTGCGCGGCGCGCTGCAAGCCTTACCGCGCGGGCAGATGGAGGCGGGCAAAGCCATCGGCCTGACGTTCTACCAATCCCTTGGCTACGTATTGTTGCCTCAGGCATTGCGGCAGATCCTGCCGACCTGGGTCAATTCGTCGACCGAAATCGTCAAAGCCTCGACTTTGCTTTCGGTGATCGGCGTCGCCGAACTGCTGCTCAGCACCCAACAGATCATCGCCCGGAACTTCATGACGCTGGAGTTCTACCTGTTCGCCGGTTTTCTGTTCTTCGTCATCAACTACGGCATCGAATTACTCGGCCGGCACATTGAAAAGCGGGTGGCCCTGCCATGACTCAAGCTCAAGTTGCTCCACAGGATCAGGCGCTGCTGGACATTCGCGGCCTGCACAAACAGTACGGCGCGGTGGAAGTGCTCAAAGGTGTCGACCTGAGCATGCAGCGCGGCAACGTTGTCACCCTGATCGGCTCCAGCGGTTCGGGCAAGACCACGCTGCTGCGTTGCGTGAACATGCTCGAAGAATTCCAGGGCGGGCAGATCCTGCTCGACGGCGAGTCCATCGGCTACGACGAGGTCAACGGCAAACGCGTGCGTCATCCTGAAAAAGTCATTGCTCGCCATCGCGCGATGACTGGCATGGCCTTCCAGCAGTTCAACCTGTTTCCGCACCTGACCGCGTTGCAGAACGTCACGTTGGGCCTGCTCAAGGTGAAGAAGATGCACAAGGATGAAGCCGTGGTGCTCGCCGAAAAATGGCTGGAGCGTGTCGGCCTGCTGGAGCGGCGCAATCACTTTCCCGGTCAGTTGTCCGGCGGCCAGCAACAGCGGGTGGCCATCGCCCGGGCGATTGCGATGAACCCGAGCCTGATGCTCTTCGACGAAGTCACTTCGGCCCTCGACCCGGAGCTGGTCGGTGAGGTGCTCAATGTCATCAAGGGTCTGGCCGAAGACGGCATGACCATGTTGCTGGTGACCCACGAAATGCGGTTTGCCTTCGAGGTCTCGGACAAGATCGTTTTCATGAATCAAGGGCGCATCGAAGAGCAGGGACCTCCCAAGGAACTGTTCGAACGCCCGCAATCGCCGCGTCTGGCGGAATTTCTCAAGAGCACGCGGTTTTGAATCTGTACTTTTGCAATCAGGAGAAACACCCATGAGCATTACGCGTTACGGCACCGGCAGCACCGCCGCCGGCGGCCAGCCTCGTCCATTTGCCCGCGCTGTCGAAGCGGATGGCTGGCTGCACGTGTCCGGTCAGGTACCGGCGGTGGACGGCGAGATCATTGTCGGCGGCATCGTCGAGCAGACCCACCAGACCATGAAGAACCTGGTCGCGATTCTCGAAGAGGCCGGTTATGGCCTTGAAGACGTGGTCCGTGCCGGTGTGTGGCTGGACGATCCACGGGATTTCAGCAGCTTCAACAAGGTTTTCGCCGAGTATTTCAAACCCGAACACGCCCCGGCGCGCGCCTGTGTGCAGGCGAGCATGATGGTGGATTGCAAGGTTGAGATTGACTGCATTGCCTACAAGAAAAAGGCCTGATACACCGCGGCTCTTGTAGGAGCTGCCGAAGGCTGCGATCTTTTGGCATTTTTGGATGCGCCAGAAAGGCAAGATCAAAAGATCGCAGCCTGCGGCAGCTCCTACAGGGAATATCGAGTGAGTAATGACATGACCGAAGACACCATCAAGCGCCGGGCACGCGGTCTGGACCGGGCGTTCGATATCCTCGATTTTCTCAAGGAAATCGGCCAGCCCTTGCGCCCCAATGATATCGCCAACGGCATTGGCAGTCCGAAATCCACGGTCTACGAACTGGTCGCCTCCTTGCTGGAGCGGCGCATTCTGGAGCCAGTGGGCAAGGACGGTCACGTCTATCTGGGCCGCCAGTTGTACTTCCTCGGTCAGGCCCATCTGCGTCATTTCGATCTCAGCCGCGAGGCCGATCAGGCCTTGCAGGAGATCGTCAGCCAGACCCGCGAAACCGCGCAGATGTGCCTGCTGAACGGGCGCAAATATACGGTCGCGTTGATGAAGGAGGGTGAGCGGCATTTCCGCATCTCCTCCGACATCGGTGAAAACGCGCCGATCCCGTGGACCGCCTCCGGGCGCCTGCTGCTCGCGCACTTGAGCGATCAGCAGATCATCGACCTGATCGACGAGGACGACTACATCCTGCCCGACGGCGAGCGCCTGCCGCTGGAACGCTTTCTGGCGGAGATTCGTCAGGCCGGCATCGATGGCTTTTTCTCCTTCGACAGCGTCGCCGACACCTTCACCCATTGCTTCGCCGCGCCGGTCAAAGACCCGCAGGGCGTGGCGATTTGTACCCTGTGCATCGTCGCTCCGCGCGCCGATGCGAAAAACAACTACAACGACTATCGCCGGGTGCTGATCGAAAGCGCCAACAGCCTCGCCCGGCGTATCAACGAATAACCGCGGCTGCCTGCGGCCGCGACTGTGAGGATTGGACCATGACCACTGCCATCAACTCTGCCGTAGACAAAGGTGACGCCGCGATTGGCGCGCAACTGACCCGCGACGTCAGCCTGCCCGCGCTGGTGCTGCACCGCGAGGCGCTGGAGCACAATATTCGCTGGATGCAGAAATTTGTCAGCGACAGCGGCGCCGAACTCGCGCCCCACGGCAAAACCAGCATGACCCCGGCGCTGTTCAAGCGGCAGTTCGACGCGGGTGCCTGGGGCATCACTCTCGCCAGCGCCACCCAGACCCGCGCCGCTTACGCCCATGGCGTGCGCCGGGTGTTGATGGCCAATCAACTGGTCGGCACGCCGAACATGGCGTTGATTGCCGATCTGCTCGCTGATCCGACGTTCGATTTCCATTGCATGGTCGATCACCCGGACAACGTCGCCGACCTCGGGGCTTACTTCGCGGCCCGTGGGGTCAGGCTCAACGTGATGATCGAATACGGCGTGGTCGGCGGGCGCTGCGGTTGCCGCAGCGAGCAGGAAGTCATCGAGCTGGCCAAGGCCATCGATGCGCAACCGGCGCTGGCCCTGACCGGTATCGAAGGTTATGAGGGCGTGATCCACGGCGATCACGCGGTCAGCGGCATTCGCGAATTTGCCGCGTCGCTGGTACGCCTGGCCGTGCAGTTGCAGGACAGCGGCGCTTTCGCAATCGCCAAACCGATCATCACCGCATCGGGTTCGGCCTGGTATGACCTGATTGCCGAATCCTTCGAAACGCAGAACGCCGCTGGGCGTTTCCTCAGCGTGTTGCGCCCGGGCAGTTACGTGGCGCACGACCATGGCATCTACAAAGAAGCGCAGTGCTGCGTGCTCGAGCGTCGCAGCGATCTCCACGAAGGCCTGCGCCCGGCGCTGGAAGTCTGGGCCCATGTGCAATCGTTGCCGGAACCGGGTTTTGCGGTGATCGCCCTGGGCAAACGTGACGTCGCATTCGATGCCGGTCTGCCGGTGCCGCTGTTGCGCTACAAGGCCGGCGTGGTGCCGGCGGTGGGGGATGATGTCGGTGCGTGCAAGGTCACGGCGGTGATGGATCAGCATGCATTCATGACCGTGGCACCGGGTGTAGAACTGCGGGTCGGCGACATCATTTCCTTTGGTACTTCGCATCCGTGCCTGACGTTCGACAAATGGCGTGTTGGGTTGCTGGTGGATGATCAGTTGGCGGTCATCGAGACCATGGAAACTTGCTTCTAAGGCTTGAGATTGCGTTGCGGCGGCTGATCGCGAGCAGGCTCACTCCTACATTTGGAACGCATTTCAATTGTAGGAGTGAGCCTGCTCGCGATAGCACCAGAACAGCCACCACCGAACCCCCAGAGATCCCACCCGATGAAAATCCCCCGCAACACCCCGCGCATCGCCCTGATCGGCGAATGCATGATCGAACTGCAACAACGTGCCGACGGCAGTCTGCAGCAAAGTTTTGGTGGCGATACCCTCAATACCGCGGTGTACCTGTCCCGCGCCATGGGCGACAAGGCGCAGGTCGATTACGTCACTGCGCTGGGCGATGACAGTTTCAGCGACGCCATGTGCCAGATCTGGCGCAGCGAGGGCATCGGCCTGGACAGGGTGCAACGCTTGCCGGGCCGTTTGCCCGGTTTGTACTGCATCCAGACCGATGCCAACGGCGAGCGGCGATTTCTGTACTGGCGCAACGAAGCGGCGGTACGCGATTGCTTTACCACGCCCGCGGCCGAGCCGATCCTCGCGGCGCTGCCGGACTACGACGTGCTGTATTTCAGCGGCATCACCCTCGCCGTACTCGGCATGCAAGGCCGCGCCCGACTGATCAAGACGTTGAGCGAAGCGCGGCAGCGCGATGCGCGCATCGTGTTCGACAACAACTATCGCCCACGCCTGTGGGCGTCGGTGGAGGAGGCGCGGGCGGCGTATCGCAGCGTCCTGCCTTATGTCGATCTGGCGTTGCTGACCGTGGATGATGAACAGGCGTTGTTCGGGTTTGCCGATGCGCAAGAGGTGTTCGCCGCCTACGCGCAGTTCGGCACACCGGAGGTGGTACTCAAGCGTGGCGCCGAGGCGTGCCTGATTCGTTGCGAGGGGGAGACGTTTGAAGTGCCGGCGCACAAGGTCGACAAGGTAGTCGACACCACGGCGGCGGGGGATTCGTTCAGCGCCGCGTATCTGGCCAGGCGCTTGCTCGGCGGCAGTCCGGCAGAGGCCGCGCAGGCGGGGCATGAATTGGCCAGCCGGGTGATACAGGTGCCCGGAGCGCTGATCCCCCGAACTTGAAATGCAATTCCTGTAGGAGCTGCCGAAGGCTGCGATCTTTTGATCTGGATCCGCAAAAGCAAGATCAAAAGATCGCAGCCTCGTTGCACTCGTCAGCTCCTACAGCGAGCAGCGATCAATCCCGATAAAACACCTGCACCAGGTGATAGCCAAACTTGCTCTTGATCGGCCCATGCACGGTGCGCAGCGGTTTCTTGAAGATCACCGCGTCAATCGCGCCGACCATCTGTCCCGGGCGCACTTCACCCAGATCGCCGCCGCGTTTGCCGGACGGGCAGGTCGAGAATTTCTTCGCCAGGACATCGAACGCTTCGCCCTTGGCGATGCGCTGTTTGAGTTGTTCGGCCTCTTCGGCGGTTTTCACCAGAATGTGGCGGGCTTGGGCTTTCATCGTGCAATACCTGATAACGGGGTGACAGCGGGGCGCGCGATTATGCCCCAACTCACGGCCTCGGGTTGCTCAACTTGCGGATCTTGCTTGCCAGCACTTCAAGGACGAAGGGTTTGGCGACCATGTCCATGCCTTCTTCGAGAAAGCCGTGACGCTCGGCAGCAATCTGCGCATAGCCGGTCATGAACAACACTTTCAGACTCGGACGATGCTGGCGAGCGATCTCGGCCAACTGGCGGCCGTTCATGCCGGGCAGCCCGACATCGGTGACCAGCAGATCGACGCGTTGTGCGGATTCGAGCAAGGGCAGGGCGGTCTGGGCGTTCTCCGCTTCGACGGTTTTGTAGCCCAGTTCCTTGAGCAGATCGAGCACCAGCATGCGCACTGCCGGGTCATCCTCGACCACGATCGCGGTCTCGCCGGAGGATGAAGCGGCGATCGGCTCGGCGGTTTCGATTGAGGAGGTTTCGGCTGTCGGCTCCAGCAAACGCGGCAAGTACAGGCGCACGCAAGTGCCTTGGCCCGGCACACTGTCGAGGCTTACATGTCCGCCGGACTGCTGGGCGAATCCGTAAATCATCGACAACCCCAGGCCGGTGCCCTGGCCGATCGGTTTGGTGGTGAAAAACGGATCGAACGCCTTGGCCCGAATCGACGGGGTCATGCCGGTGCCATTGTCACTGACCGCGAGCATCACGTATTCCCCGGCCTTCACCGGCTCGAGAATGGTGATGTCGCTGCTGTCGAGATACACGTTCGCGGTCTGGATAAGTAACGTGCCGCCTTCCGGCATCGCATCGCGGGCGTTGATCACCAGATTGAGCAGAGCATTTTCCAACTGACTGACGTCGGTGCTGACCGGCCACACATCGTCGGGCAGGCGCAGTTGCAGATCGATCGGATCGCCCTTGGTGCGGCGGATCAGGTCTTCCAGCGAATGCACCAGCTCGTTGACGTTCAGTTGCTTGCGATCCAGCGACTGGCGCCGCGAGAACGCCAGCAAACGATGGGTCAGCGCCGCCGCGCGATTGGCCGATGAGACCGCCGCTTCGGTGAAACGGCCGATCTCGTCGGCGCGACCATTGGCGATGTAGCGCTGCATCAGGTCGAGACTGCCGATGATGCCGGTGAGCATGTTATTGAAGTCGTGGGCGATGCCGCCGGTGAGCTGGCCGACAGCCTCCATTTTTTGCGCGTGACGCAAGGCATCTTCCGCGCGCTCGCGTTCGAACATCTCGTTCTGCAGACGCTGATTGGCCTGGGCCAGTTGTTCGGTGCGTGCGCTGACCCGCTCTTCAAGCGTTTCATTGAGATTGCGCAAGGCTTCTTCGGTTTTCTTGCGTTCGGTTTCGTCGATCACAAAGATGTAGAAGCCGTTCACCGTACCGTCCGCGCCATGACGTGGCAGATAGTTCATCAAGGCATGACGGATGCTGCCATCGCGGTGTGGGGTGTAGAAACTGAAAGAACAGGAGCGTCCGGCCAGCGCTTCGGCAATGTACGGTGCGCGCAGGAAGTAGGCTTCTTCGCCAACCACTTCGCGGATCGTGCGCCCGTACAATTCCTGCGGCGTCAGGCCGTACCAATCGAGGTACGCCGCGTTGTTCAGGCGAAAACGCTCTTCGGCGTCGACATAGCTGATCAGGATCGGCATGGCGTTGATGATCAGCTGCAGCTCGGTCTGGCTCTGACGCAGCGCCTGTTCGGTGTGTTTGCGTTCGGTCAGGTCCAGCGCCGCGCCGAGAAAGCGCATGGGTCGACCGTGATGATCCTTGTAGCAGCGCCCGCGCGCGAAGACCCAGCGCAGCGTGCCGTCGGCTTGCAACAGGCGGTACTCCTCGGCGTACTCGGTGCCGTTCGTGATGCAGTACTTGATGCCGCGCGCGACCATGGCGCGGTCTTCCGGGTGCACGCCGTGCAGGTAGTCGCTGATCGGCAGCTGTGCGGCGGCGGCTGGATCGACACCGTGCAGTTCGGCAAAGTGCGCGTCGGCAATGAAACGGTCTTCGCCAATGTCCCAGTCCCACGTGCCGACGGCATCAGCCGCGGCCAGGGCCAGTTGCAGGCGTTCTTCGGACTGACGCTGGGCCTTGAGGCTTTCCTCGGAGCGGCGCTGCAATTCCAGGGCGATGCGTCGGCGTTCGTTGGTTTCGATGGCCGTGATCAGAATTCCCGCCACTTGTACGCTTTCATCACGAATCGGACTGTAGGTCAGATCCAGCCAGAAATCGGTTTTTTTGCCGTCGCGCTGCACCGTGAAACGCCGCTCACTGAAGCTGCGAACCTGTCCCTGCAACACCGCCTGATAAATCGGCTCGGAAAAATCCCGCACTTCCGGCCAGACCTCATGCGTCGGCTGTCCGAACGCTTGCGGATGTTTGCTGCCGGCGAGCAGGGCGAAACCATTGTTGTAGATCTGCGTCAGCTCAGGGCCCCATAACAGCAGCATCGGCATCGGTGAATGAATCACGATATCCACTGCCGTGCGCAGGCTCTGCGGCCAGGTGCCGGCAGCGCCCAGCGGGCTGCGGCTCCAGTCGGTGCGGGCAATCAGGGCCTGAGCGTCATCGGTGGTGGGTACAGCATTCATGTTTCAATCCTGAGCGTGGTTCGGTGAGACGAGGTCTATCATTGTTGCAGGAGCCGCGCCAAGCGTAGGCCAAATCTGCTCATCCAATGCTTCGCGGGTGCTTTCAGCCATGGAAATCGATGCACTGTTATCAACATTGTCGCAAAAAAACGGTTCGGATCTGTTCCTCTCCACCGGCGCACCGCCCAGCGCGCGCGTTGACGGTGTGCTGACGGCATTGAACGATCAGCCATTCAAACCCGGCGAAACCGCGGCAATCGCCACCTCCCTGATGGACGCTGAGCAGCGCCGGGAGTTCGACCGGGATCTGGAAATGAACCTGGCAATCTCCCGAACGGGCGTCGGGCGGTTCCGGGTGAACATTTTCAAGCAGCGCAACGACGTCTCGATCGTCATCCGCAACGTCAAACTCGACATCCCGCGATTCGAAGACTTGAAGCTGCCGCCAGTGTTGCTCGAGACGGTGATGCTCAAACGCGGCCTGATTCTCTTCGTCGGCGCCACCAGTTCAGGCAAGTCAACCTCGCTGGCCGCCCTGATCGACCACCGCAACCGCCACAGTGCCGGGCACATCGTGACCATCGAGGACCCGATCGAATATATCCATCGGCACAAGCGTTCGATCATCAACCAGCGTGAAGTCGGCGTCGACACGCGCAGCTTTCATGCCGCGCTGAAGAACACCCTGCGCCAGGCCCCGGACGTCGTATTGATCGGCGAAATCCGTGATCGCGAAACCATGGAACATGCATTGTCATTCGCCGATACCGGGCATCTGGTGCTGTCGACGTTGCACGCGACCAATGCCAATCAGGCACTCGATCGAATCATCAATATGTTTCCCGAGGAGCGGCGCGAGCAGCTTTTGCAAACCCTGGGCAACAACCTGAAGGCTTGTGTATCGCAAAGACTTGTACGCACGGTTGACGGGCAGAGAAGAGCAGCGGTGGAAGTCATGCTGGGGAATCCGACTATTGAAGATCACATTCGGAGAAATGAGTTGGGTGAGTTGAAAGGCATAATGGAAAAATCCATCGATTTGGGTATGCAGACCTTTGATGGTGCTCTTTACAACCTGGTTCTGGAGGGGGCGATCACTATGGAAGAAGCATTCAAGAATGCAGACTCCATAAATAACATCAGGCTGCGATTAAAACTTTCCGGCGAATCAATTGATGCGCAGGGGCGCCATTCTGGCGGCTGGAGTTTGTTGGAGTAAAAAATCGTGTAGTTGCAGTTGTTGTTTTAAGTGTTGAGAAATATCGGTTAATAAACCTTCGCTTGAAGGTTTAATGCGTTTGTTTAAGGTTGCGTTCGTTGTTTAATTGTTGAATAAAGGACGCAATATGAGAGTAAGAAGTGTTTTTGAACAAAGCGCTGTGTTGACCGCAGAAGATAATAATTTCTGCTCGGAGGCTGATCAGTTTGAGCGGGCAGAGATTGTAAGTCGAATTTCCGGTAGTTATCAGGCCGGTTCGTCTTTACCGGATTTTGAGATGTTAAGTCTGGATTTACAGCCAGGTTCATCCATGCATTATGTGCAAAAACCTTTTAGCGATCTGCTCGCGAAGTGTGTAAATCGTTACGAACCGGGCGCGATTGCAATACTCAAGGGCGATGGGTTGTTAATGGCTGATGGGCTTGAGCAGGTGGCGGCTAGAATCAAGTCCGCGCCCGAAGCTCATGACGATTTTGAAGTGCTCAAAGACGGCCTCAATCTGACCGGAGGTCAAATCTGGTCGAATGGAAAGGCGAGTTACGCACAGTGGTTGCGCTTTCATGGTTTGCATGTCCCTACAGACATTGATCAACTGACGAAGTTGGTGGAATTTTTGACCTTGAGGTGGTCAGCAGCGGATCAGCTTCCCGATTACTGGGAGTGTATCAATGGCGGCGTGATCACATTGACCGCTGAAGAATGTAAAGAAATTCGTGATTTGACGACGGAGTTTTTTTCAGGCTCTTTGCTGGACATCTTGTATGAGCAGATCAAGCCGAAGTTGGCGGATCGCATTTCTTGGGAAAGTGCAGGTGATGTTGTTGCCCAGTTGATAGGCCATCAGTATTCACAGGCTCAGGCCAAGCGCTATATCGAAAGGTTGGCGTGGTGGGGGGCAAATAGTGATGAGGCGCTGGACAGTCAAAGACGTTCATCCGTCCTGTACACTGCGATTATTCTTCAGCTTGATCCGTTGATCGGTACCCAGCATAGGAGAAACTGTATTGCTGGTTTCGATATCTATGACCCCGAAACAGCGGCTGATCAATCTTTGAGTGTTGTCCGGGAAAACATTGAGAGTCACCTTGTTGACAGCAAGAAAATTTCTCGCCTGCTTGTTCCACTGGCATCTCACTTACTATTGTCTTCCATCGCCCCGGCGTTGCTGGTTAAAAACATTCCGGCATGGCTTACTGCGGGCTCTATAAGTTGGGTGGTTTTTTCGCAAACGGTTAGCTCTATCGAAATGACTGCCAAAGGCGCATCGCGCCTTATGACATATGACCAGGTTATGAAATTTGCTGATCTGGAATCGATCAGTAAATCAATTAGCGCTCTGCAGGGTCTGGCTTTGATCGATGCCGCTACGGACTGGGGGTTGATCAATGAGGTGATCACGCCCGAGGACATACAGACAACTATTGGAGAAGCAACGCAACGGGCAATGAATGCCTATCAAAACCACGTGGAGACTATTGTCAAAGGCACCAAAGCCTTCACTGCCCCCGTGCCAAATCGCAGGCGGATTGCTTTGGCCGCTCTGGAGCCGGCGCTGCCGAATTGCGATTTTCTGGAAGAGCCGATACTTCGCCCGAATACGTTTTCCGATTTGAGGCACTCTATACTCGAGTTGCAAATAGAGGACGAACTTGCTTCCGGCCAGTGGGACTGGAATAAACAACCCCACATACTTACTCAGTATCCACTGCTGCAATACTGTACTCCCACCCGAGTCGCCTTTTTGGCAGAGACGCGCGAGTATCACAAAAATATTCATGCCGCCATGGAAACAAACATAAAAATGGCGCTGGCGGGTATGCCACGTCAAGACCGGGATGTATTTGAAAGGAGCAGAATTACATTCTTTACAGTCCGTCGAACCGCCGGGACATTTATTCATGAGCCGGTAGATCACAGACAGACAAGTGCCGAACGGCAGGAAACGAAAGTTGTAGAGATCCAGGCTGATAAAGATCGTGCCCGAGGTCGATTTGCGCTGATAATGATCGCATCCCATGGCAATAATGAACTTCTATGCTACGAAATGTTCAGCTTGTTGGGTGAGTGTCGTAGAAATGATGCGCTGGGGGCTTTGATAAAGAATACCGGCAAAATGAGTATGCCATCCAGGCTGGATTATAAGGGCGGGCTTAACGACAAACATCCTCCAGTCCCAGAAACGCATAACGTCCCGATCGACATAAGCAGCTATATGAACGGTACTCAAGCGAACCCGAATTCAGCAGGTTCGATGATAATCGAGAAGCTCGGCACGATCGCAGCACCAATCATCGAGTCTGGCAGCAAAAAAAGTTATTATCAATACTTCATCAGTGCACAGGCGCAGAATATTGCGAAGTTCATAGTCGCCAATCGTCCTATTGGCAGCGTAGATGAGCTGCTGGAGACATTTACTGATCTTACGGAGAAAGAGAAAAAAGCGCGGCAATACGATGAGGCGGTAACGTTTGTAATCGATCTGATTGTGCCGTTCAAAAAATGCATCGAGGACCTGGCGTCCGGAGAAAGAAATAAAGTTGTCGATGGTATCTACGGTTGTTCCATGGACGCTATTGGTGTTTTGTTTACGCTTGTAGGTGCTCCGGTCAAGGTGCTTAATATCGCTACAAAGTCGATATCGCAGACTGCCAAACTTGCTAAATTCCTGAAGTATGGTTTGCAATTGGCGGTCTCGACCTTCAATCCGATTGATGGGTTACCCTCGACGGGTTACAAAATTTCTAAAATATTAATCAGAAATGGATTGAGCTTGGCGCCCAAGGGGTTGAGGCTTCTAGATGCTGCTTCCTCGCAACTGAAAAACTTCACGGGGGGCAGACATTCCACTGATTTGATTCAGGCTGCCAGCCTTCCAGCGCTCGGGCAGGGGAAGTGGCGACCTCGCAGCGGGGCTCTTACTGCGCTGAGTGTCAGTGCATTCAAGAAAAGTAATCATTGGTATGCGCTCACCCGGAGCGGTAAGCCTTGGGGAAAAAAGCTGCCGAACTTCGAATTCAAGTGTTCGTTTACTCTCCCAAGTGTACGACCAGAAAGTCTTACGAAACATATCATCGAACACGGCCTGCGCATTTCTAAGCAGAAGTTGGATTCCGCAATTACTGTATTGACGAACTCCCGGATCAATCTGGATACCGACCTGGCGATCGGTCTGTTTTTGGGGACTACGGACAATGGTCGCTCGAAGATCGAGGCACTACTAAAGACTGTAAGACTCGACTTTGCAGGGGTTTCCGCCAGTAATTTCTTTCTTGATCCGCTTAAGACTGATGATCAGGTCGTCAGTGTCGATGTCAATCAATACAACGAGTGGAAAAAAGCAGAGTTGCATGCTCGGAATGAAGTGCAGTTCATGACCGTTAACAATCAGAATCTCAATATGGGTTTTGAATTCAGCAGATTCAATTATGGAGCAGTTGCCGATGATCTGTTACATGAGATGTGTCGAGCACAGGCCGGAACGGTAGATTACGCTTATGCTCCGGCGGCAATACGAAACAAGACTCAGCACTGTGACGTTAGCCGGTTATTGAATTTCGCTGCAGGGCACATACCTTATATTGGCCCGGCTGCTGGCGATGGTAGCGCTTTGCAAAACGCGGACTCGATTGCAATGCTGGTAGCTTTGCTCAGCCAGAAAGAGTCTGATCCATCAGAATTCAATATGAACATGACACGTCTGAAGGCTGCAGTTAAAAGGAGCGCCGGGCGAAAGATTACCGAGGAAGTCTGGTTGAATCTCAACGATTAAACGTCCAGACCATTCCCGGGCTTTTAGCCTTTGGCTCGCGAATGGTCACCTTGACCTTTGCAATATTCACTGCTCAAGCTCCCACCGATCCCGAAACTGCTCCAGCGCTTCGGGATTGGCCAGCGCATCGGTATTTTTTACCGGTCGCCCATGCACCATCTCGCGCACAGCCAGTTCCACGACCTTGCCGCTGATGGTGCGTGGAATGTCTGTCACCGCCACAATTTTCGCCGGTACATGCCTTGGGGTAGTGTTGGCGCGGATCACCTGACGGATGCGCTGCTCCAGTGCTTCATCCAGTTCCAGCCCTTCGCGCAACCTGACAAACAGCACAACCCGCACGTCATCCTGCCACTGCTGACCGATGGCGACGCTGTCCTGTACCTCGGTGATCTTCTCGACCTGACGATAGATTTCCGCTGTACCGATGCGCACGCCACCCGGATTCAGCACCGCGTCCGAGCGGCCATGGATCATTATTGCGCCATGGGGCAATTGTTCGGCGTAGTCACCCTGCGCCCAGAAGCCGGGAAAGAGACTGAAATAGGACTGGCGCAGTTTTGTGCCGTCAGGATCATTCCACAACCCGATCGGCATCGCCGGAAAATGCCGGGTGCAGACCAGTTCTCCTTTTTCACCGATCACCGGCTGACCAGCGTCGTTCCACACCTCGACGGCCATCCCCAGGCTCTTGCCCATGATTTCTCCGCGGCGGACCGGTGACAGCGGATTGCCGTTGACGAAGCAGGAAACGATGTCCGTGCCACCGGACATCGACGCCAGGCATACGTCAGTTTTGAAGTCGCGATAAACGAAATCATAGCTTTGCGGCGACAGCGCCGAGCCCGTACACAGCAGTGTTTTCAAGCTGCTCAAGTCATGACTGTCACGGGGTCTGGCGCCGCCGCTTTCCAATGTGGCGAGGAACTTGGGACTGGTGCCAAACACGCTGATGCGCTCGTCGTCGATCAGGTCGAGCAGACGCTGAGGGTCCGGGTGGAACGGCGAGCCGTCGTAGAGCACCACGGCGCTGCCCACCGCGAGTGCCGAGACCAGCCAGTTCCACATCATCCAGCCGCAGGTCGTGTAGTAGAACAAGCGATCACCAGGGCCGAGGTCGCAGTGCAAACCATGCTCTTTGACGAGTTGCAGCAGCACGCCGCCGGTGCTGTGGACGATGCATTTCGGCACGCCAGTGGTGCCGCTGGAGTACAGCACGTAGAGCGGATGGTTGAACGGCACCGGGGTGAAATCCGGCTCGCCACCCGGTTCGTAGAAGTCTTGCCACAGAGTGACTTCGGCGTCGGTCTGGTAGTCGTCGATGCGGGCTTGCGGACGGGCGTACGGCACGATGATCAACTGCTGCAGCGACGGCAGTTGCGCCAGGATTTCGTTGAGCTTTGCGGTCTGATCGAGGGTTTTTCCGGCGTATTGATAACCCGCGCAGGTGAGCAGCAGTTTCGGTTCGATCTGGCCAAAGCGATCGATCACGCCGTGGGTACCAAAGTCTGGTGACGAGCACGACCAGATCGCGCCAAGGCTGGTAGTGGCCAGCATCGCCACCAGTGTTTGCCAAGTGTTGGGCATGCACGCGGCAACGCGATCGCCGTATCCAATGCCCACCGCGCGCAGGCTGGCCTGGAAGCCTGCCACGTGTTCGGCCAGTTCGGCCCAGGTCAGTTGCTCGCGCTGGCCATTTTCCGCAACGGCGAACACCGCCACGGCATCGTCGCGACGGCGCAGCAGGTGTTCGGCAAAGTTCAGCGTCGCGCCGGGAAACCACTCGGCGCTGGGCATCTGCGCACCTTCGTGGAAAACGGCGTCGGGTCGGGTATGGAAGCGGATGTCGAAGAAATCGACGATCGCCTGCCAGAAATCGCCGCGCTGATCGATGCTCCATTGGTGCAGGGCAGGGTAGTCATCGAGCTGCAGCGAATGCCGCTGATTGATCTCGCGCCGAAACACGTCCATACGCGAACGGGCGATACGCTGCGGGTCGGGTTGCCAGAGGATGTCGGACATGGGTTGGCTCTTCTTATCTGATTCGTACAGGCCACGGAAATCATCTCCTGTGGGAGCGAGCCTGCTCGCGAAAGCGTTGTGTCAGAATCCCGAACTGTGTCTGATTTACCGCTATCGCGAGCAGGCTCACTCCTACAGGAGGCAAGGCGGATTATTGCGCCAACCATCCGCCATCAATATTCCACGCCGCCCCGCGCACCTGGCTGCCAGCCTCGCTGCACAAAAACAGTACCAGCTCACCCAGATGCTCCGGCGTAACGAACTCCAGCGAAGGCTGTTTCTCGGCGAGCAGGTCATGCTGCGCCTGCTGCGGATCGACGCCCTTGGCCGCACGATCATCGATCTGCTTCTGCACCAGCGGCGTCAACACCCAGCCCGGACAGATCGCGTTGCAGGTGACATGGCTGGTCGCGGTTTCCAGCCCGACCACTTTGGTCAGGCCGATCACACCATGTTTGGCGGCGACATACGCGGCTTTGCCGGTGGAGCCGACCTGGCCATGCACCGACGCGATATTGATGATCCGTCCCCAGTTTTTCTCGCGCATGCCCGGCAAGCTCAAGCGAGTGCTGTGAAACACCGATGACAGGTTGATCGCGATGATCGAATCCCAGCGCTCGACTGGAAATTCTTCCACCGCCGCCACGTGTTGAATACCTGCGTTGTTGACCAGAATGTCGACGCCGCCAAACTCACGCTCGGCGTAAGCGATCATGTCGGCAATCTGCGCCGGGTCGCTGACATCGGCGGGATGATGGCCGACCTTGCCGCCGAACCGAGCGACCTCGGCAATCACCTTCGAGGCGTCGCCGAAACCATTGAGAATCAGGTTGGCGCCGGCCTGCGCCAGGCTCAGCGCGATGCCCAGGCCGATGCCGCTGGTGGAGCCGGTTACCAGCGCTGTCTTGCCGGAAAGAGTGGTCATGAATACCTCACACAATGCCAGTGGCGTAGAAAGTGCCGATCACCACGAAAACCGCCAGGGTCTTGATCAGCGTAATACAGAAAATGTCTTTATAGGCTTCACGGTGGGTCAGCCCGGTCACCGCCAGCAGCGTGATCACCGCGCCGTTGTGCGGCAGGGTGTCCATGCCGCCACTGGCCATCGCGGCCACGCGGTGCAGCACTTCCAGCGGAATATTCGCCGCATGCGCCGCACTGATGAACTGCTCGGACATCGCCGCCAGCGCAATGCTCATGCCGCCCGAAGCCGAACCGGTGATGCCGGCGAGCAGCGTCACGGTGATGGCTTCGTTGACCAGTGGATTGGGGATCTGCTTGAGCCAGTCGGCCAACACCAGAAAGCCGGGCAGTGAGGCGATGACCGCACCAAAACCGTATTCGGACGCGGTGTTCATCGCCGCCAGCAACGCACCGCTGACTGCGCTTTTGCTGCCTTCGGCAAGCTTGCTGCGAATCGCCTGAAAGCCGAACGCCAACACCATGAGGATGCCGACCAGCAGCGCAGCCTGCACCGCCCAGATCGCCGTGAGCTTGGCGATCTCGGTCGTGACTGGCGCGGCCATGCCCGGCAGTGCGAGGCTGTGGGTCTTGCCATACCACTGCGGAATCCACTGGGTGAACAGCAGGTTCATGATCCCGACCGCCAGCAATGGCGACAGCGCGATCCACGGGTTCGGCAGCTGGAGGTCTTCAGCAGTTTCCGGTTCGTTGCGCAGTTCGGTGCCATAGCCTTCACCGGCACGCTGCGCCTTGTTGCGCTGGCGCTGCAAAAACAGCATGCCGGCGCAGAACACGAATATCGTGCCGATCACGCCCAGCCACGGCGCCGCCCATGCGGTGGTATTGAAAAACGTGCTGGGGATGATGTTCTGGATCTGCGGCGTGCCGGGCAGGGCGTCCATGGTGAACGAGAACGCACCGAGCGCGATGGTCGCCGGGATCAAGCGCTTGGGAATATTGCTTTGGCGAAACATCTCGGCGGCGAACGGGTACACCGCAAACACCACGACAAATAACGACACGCCGCCGTAAGTCAGCAGGGCGCAAACCAGCACGATCACCAGCATCGCTTGCCGGGTGCCGAGCAAGCGAATCGCGGCGGCGACAATCGACCGCGAGAAGCCGGACAGTTCGATCAGCTTGCCGAACACTGCGCCGAGCAGGAACACGGGAAAGTAGAGCTTGATGAAACCGACCATCTTGTCCATGAACACCCCGGTAAACGCGGGCGCGACGGCGGATGGATCGGTGAGCAGGACCGCGCCTAGGGCGGCGATCGGGGCGAAGAGGATAACGCTGTAGCCACGGTAGGCGGCGAGCATCAGCAGCGTCAGCGCTGCCAGGGCAATGATCACACTCATGGTGTGTCTCTCCAGGATTGTTGTTTTTATGGGTGGAACGGGTGGAGAGGCTGTAGCGATTACTGTGCCAAAACCCTAACCGATTGATATCTATGAATATTCTCTACGGCAAGGTCAGCATCTTGAGTAATTTGTCTCTATTCTGAGACCGATAGAAGATCGCAGCCTTCGGCAGCTCCTACACGGAAGGTCGTATTTACCCTGTAGGAGCTGCCGAAGGCTGCGATCTTTTGATCTTGAAAAACCTATCTAAAAAAAGAGATTGCTGTCTCTTTAGCGAGACTCAAACGATTCCCAACGCCAGCATTTTCTTGTACAGCGTCGACCGCCCCAGCCCCAACCGAGCTGCAGCCTCCGGCACTTTCCCCTCGCATTGCGCCAGGGCCGACTCAATCAACTGCCGATCAAATCGCGCTCGCGCCTGGGCGAATGTCTCACCCACGGCTGCTTGTACGCCCGGATCGGCCGTGCGCTCAACCGGGGTGAACGACCCAATCGCCCCGCGAATATCCTGCTCGGTCAGCAGTAAGTCATCACTGAGCAGCGCCGCCCGTTCAAGCACATTGCGCAACTCGCGAATGTTGCCCGGCCACGCATGCTGGCCGAGCAGCGCCAGCGCATCGCGGTGCAACTCATGCTGGCTGCGCAGCTCCTCCAGAATCGCCTCGCTCAGCGCGGGCAGGTCATCAAGCCGTTCACGCAGCGGCGGCACCTGGATTGGCAGAACGTTGAGGCGGTAGTACAAATCGGCGCGAAATTCGCCACGCTTGATCGCCGCCTGCAAATCTGTCGAAGTCGCGGCGATCACCCGCACATCGCTCTGAATCACTTCATTGGAGCCGACCGGTTCGAATTCCTTTTCCTGCAAAACCCGCAGCAGTTTGCTTTGCAGCGGCAGCGGCATATCGCCGATCTCGTCGAGAAACAGCGTGCCGCCCTGAGCGATCTGCAATTTGCCGGTACGGCCCTTGCGATCAGCACCAGTAAACGCGCCCGGTGCCGTGCCGAAGAACTCGGCCTCCAGCAAAGCCTCCGGAATGGCCGCGCTGTTGATGCTGACGAAGGCTTTGTGCGCCCGTGGCGAGGCGCTGTGAATGGCTTGCGCAAGCAATTCCTTGCCGGTGCCGGTTTCGCCGAGCAGCAACACCGGCGAATCAGCGCTGGCACTGCGCCGGGCGCGGCGTTTGACTTCGAGGCTGGCAGCGCTGGTGCCGATGAAATGGGCGAAGTTGTATTTAGTCTGCCGCGCACGCAGCAGCGAGCGGGTCGAGGCCAGTTCTTCCTGCATGCTCAGGTAGCGCTTGAGCATCGGCGACAACGTGCGCAATTCGTCGAACAGAGCAAAACCGATGGCGCCGATCACACTGCCGGCGTCGTCATGGATGGGCAGGCGCATCACCACCAGCGGTTCCTTCGGTGTGTCCTGCATGTCCAGCAGAATGGGGCGACCGGTGCGCACCACTTCGCGCAGCAGGCTGCCGGGGATCACGCTTTCGCAGGGTTTGCCGATGGCGCCTGCCGCAGATTCAAGACCAAAGCGCCGGGCGTAGCGCTCATTCATCCAGACGATGTTCGCATCGCGATCGACAATCACCGTGCCTTCACTGGACTGCTCGATGATCTCGAACAGCGAACGGATCGCCAGAGTGCGAACCCGTTGATAGTCCTTGAGGCTTTCGGTGGTGTTCATCGAGTCTGGTCCTGATTGTATGTTGCCAGTGACGGCCCCTTCGCGAGCAGGCTCGCTCCCACGGGGGGACTGCATTCCAATGTGGGAGCGAGCCTGCTCGCGA
>NZ_QETJ01000088.1:0-21502 GCF_003105095.1 Pseudomonas sp. NDM
TGACAGGAGGCTTGCGTTCCAAATGTAGGAGCTGCCGAAGGCTGCGATCTTTTGATTTTATGTCTTACTGGATGATCAGGTTGTTGAACAACAGATCCTCAACCACTGGCTTGCCGGTCTCGTCATTCATGACCTGCTGGGTCTGCTTCAACGCTTCCTGACGCAGCTTTTCCTTGCCCTCGATGCTGCCCATCGCCTCGGTGGTCTGCTGAGTGAACAGCGCCACCAGTTGATTGCGGATCAGCGGCTCGTTGGCCTTGACCAGTTTGGTTGCCTCTTCGCCAGTGACGCGCAGGGCCACGTCGGCCTTGTAGACCTTGAGCTTGGCGGTGCCATCGAGGCCGTAATTGCCGACGAACGGCGGGCTCAGGGTGATGTAATTGACCTTCGGCGCCTCGCCTTCTTTGGCTTCTTCGGCCAGTGCTGCCACAGGCAGAGACAGGGCCAGCAACAACATGATCCACGCTTTCACAATTCGCTCCTTATCCGGTTTGCGGCCTAGCATAGCGACCCGCCGCGCCAGCACAAGCTTATGGCTGACTATCAGGGTCGGGCATGCTCGTTGACCCGTTGATTCACACACCTACACTTATCGGCCATCACTCCCAAAGGAATAGCCCTGATGAAAGCCGTGCTGTGCAAAGCCTTCGGCCCTGCCGAATCGCTGGTGCTGGAAGACGTCGCCAGTCCTGTCGCCAAGAAGAACGAAATCCTGCTGGACGTGCACGCCGCCGGGGTCAATTTCCCGGACACGCTGATCATCGAGGGCAAATACCAGTTCAAACCGCCCTTCCCGTTCTCGCCGGGCGGTGAAGCGGCCGGGGTGGTGCGCGAAGTCGGGGAAAAGGTCAGTCACCTGAAAGTCGGCGACCGGGTCATGGCGCTGACCGGCTGGGGCAGTTTTGCCGAGCAGGTTGCGGTGCCGGGCTACAACGTCCTGCCGATTCCGCCGTCGATGGACTTCAACATTGCCGCTGCGTTCAGCATGACCTACGGCACCTCCATGCACGCGCTCAGGCAGCGCGCCAACCTGCAAGCGGGCGAAACCCTGCTGGTCCTCGGGGCATCCGGTGGTGTGGGCCTCGCCGCGGTGGAGATCGGCAAAGCCATGGGCGCCCGGGTGATCGCCGCCGCCAGCAGCGCCGAGAAACTCGCGGTGGCCAAGGCTGCAGGGGCTGACGAGTTGATCAACTACAGCGAAAGCAATCTGAAGGACGAAATCAAACGCCTCACCGACGGCCAGGGCGCCGACGTGATTTACGACCCGGTCGGCGGCGACCTGTTCGACCAGGCCATCCGCGCCATCGCCTGGAACGGCCGCCTGCTGGTCGTCGGCTTCGCCAGCGGACGCATCCCGGAACTGCCGGTGAACCTGGCCCTGCTCAAAGGTGCGGCGGTGCTCGGCGTATTCTGGGGCTCGTTCGCCCAGCGCCAGCCCCAGGACAATGCAGCGAACTTTGCCCAACTGTTCGGCTGGTTTGCCGAGGGCAAACTCAAACCGCTGGTGTCGCAGGTGTATCCGCTGAGCAATGCCGCGCAAGCGATCGATGATCTTGGCCAGCGCAAGGCTGTGGGCAAGGTTGTCGTTCAGGTTCGTTAAGACTGCGGCGCGATCCGGGCCCGCAACCCGGATCGCTTCAATATTGAGATCCGTCTCTTAAATACGTTAAGCCGCAGAAAGCCACCCGAGCCACCATTCCCTCTGCGCCGCATAGTTATCTCAGAGCGACATGTTCATAAAGGAACGCTCAACAGCGCAAATTTCCGCTGTTTTGCCGACGTGAAGCAATGCTATTTTCGGTAACGAAACTGTAACATTCGCATCCGCAGTCAAAACAAGAAAACTGGAGCTCTTGAATGTTTGCTTTCTTTCGTCCTGCCGCACATCAGGCTCCTTTGCCTGAAGAAAAAATAGACAGCACCTACCGACGCCTGCGCTGGCAGATCTTCGCCGGTATCTTTATCGGCTACGCCGGTTACTACCTGCTGCGCAAGAACTTCTCCCTGGCCATGCCGTACCTGATCGACGAAGGCTACAGCCGTGGCGACCTCGGCCTGGCGATGTCGGCGATCGCCATTGCCTACGGTCTGTCGAAGTTCCTCATGGGCCTGGTGTCCGACCGTTCCAACCCGCGTTTCTTCCTGCCGTTCGGTCTGCTGGTCTCGGCCGGGGTGATGTTCATTTTCGGTTTCGCGCCGTGGGCAACATCCAGCGTGACGATGATGTTCGTCCTCCTGTTCATCAACGGCTGGGCGCAGGGCATGGGCTGGCCGCCGAGCGGACGGACCATGGTGCACTGGTGGTCGCAGAAGGAACGCGGCGGCGTGGTGTCGGTGTGGAACGTGGCGCATAACGTCGGCGGCGGTCTGATCGGCCCGCTGTTCCTGATCGGTATGGGCCTGTTCAACGACTGGCACGCGGCGTTCTACGTCCCGGCAGCGGTCGCGCTGGGCGTTGCGGTGTTTGCGTTCATCACCATGCGCGACACCCCGCAATCGGTCGGCCTGCCGCCGATCGAGCAGTACAAGAACGATTATCCGGAAGGCTACGACGCCAGCCACGAGGACGAATTCAGCGCCAAGGAAATCTTCGTCAAATACGTGCTGCGCAACAAAATGCTCTGGTACATCGCCATGGCCAACGTTTTCGTCTACCTGCTGCGCTACGGCGTGCTGGACTGGGCGCCGACCTACCTGAAGGAAGCCAAGGGTTTCACGGTGGATAAAACCTCGTGGGCCTACTTCTTCTACGAGTGGGCGGGCATTCCGGGGACGCTGCTGTGCGGCTGGATGTCGGACAAGATCTTCCGTGGCAACCGTGGCCTGACCGGCATGGTGTTCATGGCGCTGGTGACTGTGGCGACGCTGGTGTACTGGCTGAATCCGGCCGGCAACCCGATGGTCGACATGATCGCCCTGTTGTCGATCGGCTTCCTGATCTACGGCCCGGTCATGCTGATCGGCCTGCAGGCACTGGAACTGGCGCCGAAGAAAGCCGCCGGCACCGCAGCGGGATTCACCGGTCTGTTCGGTTATCTGGGTGGTTCGGTCGCGGCCAGCGCGGCGATGGGCTACACCGTTGACCATTTCGGCTGGGACGGCGGTTTCGTCCTGCTGGTCGGCGCTTGCCTGCTGGCGATGGCCTTCCTCGCGCCAACGCTATGGCACAAGCAGGTCGCCAGTCAGAGCCGCGAAGCGGTCGCCTGATCGCTGTGTGATTTACAGCGCTTGAGCCGCGCCTCCAGATTGCGGTCTGGCATGGCGTGGCTGCGCAGGGCGTGCACGGTCTGCTCGACATAATCGCGAGTGGTGCCGTAACGCCCGCTGGCGCTGGCGAACACCTGGCTGAGCACATGATCCGGCAAGTTGCCGGCATAGCTCGGCAGGTGACGCTCCAGCACGAATCCCAAGGCCTGCACCTGAGTGCCATCTTCGAGCCGGCAATTGAGCCAGTGCGGACGATACGAGGGAAACGGCATCTCGCGTTTCCACAGCGCGTACAGCGCGGTATCGAGATTGTCTTCCGGCAAGCGGTAGGCAAAACCGCTGCAAGAACCGCCACGATCCAGACCGAACACCAGACCGGGCATCTCCGGCGTACCACGGTGCTCATGCGACCACAGGTACAAGCCGCGATGGTAACCATGCACGCGACCGCGCATACGCTCAACAGCCGTGCATTCCGGACGCCAGATCAGCGAGCCATAGGCGAACAGCCACACCGGCCCGCCCTTGTGGCGCGCCATGGTCGATTGCATGGAAGCGAGAAGTTGTTCGTGCGTCAGCTGCGGCCCAAGATCGAGCCGCGGAGGGTAAGCCAGATTCAGAATTGCGTTTTCAATGGCGCTCATGGCGAATAGCGTTCAGCTCCCCGCGGGTGAAGAATTACTTAATAGAACGCACCGCTGTAACAATAAGGCACATATGTTTCGAGGCAAATTAAGTGCCATGACACTGGCGGTGATTAATTACCTGATTGATATATAACCTAGCGGTATTTGTGCAATTACATAAATACCGATCGGCTATATACCCAGTTATAAGTATCAGCCGCGCGGGGCGTAGGCGAACACGTCGGCGCGCATCTGATGCGCATCCATTCCCGCCTCGACCAGCGCGTCCAGCGTGCCGTAGACCATCGCCGGCGAACCGCTGGCATAGACGTGCAGCGGTTTCAGGTCAGGGAAATCTTCGCAAACCGCCTCGTGCAACATACCGCAGCGCCCTTCCCAGCCGCACTGGTCGCTGACGACCTTGTGCAGAAACAGGTTGGGCAGTTTCAGCCACTCGTCCCAGTGCTCGATCTGATAGAAATCTTCCGGACGGCGCACGCCCCAGTACAGATGCACCGGATGCTTGAAACCTTCGGCGCGGCAATGCTCGATCAACGCGTGAATCTGGCCCATGCCGGTGCCAGCGGCAATCAGCACCAGCGGGCCTTCGGGCAGCTCCGCAAGGTGTGTGTCGCCAAACGGCAGCTCGACACGCACCATCGGGTTGCGTTGCAGCTGTTCGATCAGGCTCAGCGCACTGGCTTCGCGCGCCAGCACGTGGATTTCCAGATAACGCCCGCCGTGGGGTGCCGAAGCCATGGAGAACGCCGATTTCTCGCCGCTCTCACGCTCGATCATCAAATACTGCCCGGCGTGATAACGCGGTGGCTTGCCCGCCGGTGCACGCAGACGCACGCGCCAGGTATCGCCGCCCACCTCGCGGCACTCGATGACCTGACATGACAGGCTGCGCACCGGCAACTCACCCAATGCGAGCACGCCATCCCACAACAGCACGCAGTCTTCCAGCGGTTCGGCGATGCAGGTGTAGAACTCGCCGTGGTCGTGGACTTTGCCGGCCTGCTCGACGCGGCCTTCGACCAGCAGCGCTGCACACACGTGGCAATTGCCGTTGCGGCAGCTTTGCGGGCAGTCATAGCCCAGGCGCCGCGCGCCGTCGAGAATCCGCTCACCGGGTTGTATCTCGAGGACCGCTCCGGAAGGCTGCAGGGTTACACGCATCAATCTATTCCTAACTGATTCCAGATGGCATCGATCCGTTGGGTGACGGCGTCGTCCTTGACGATCACGCGGCCCCACTCGCGGGTGGTTTCGCCCGGCCACTTGTGGGTGGCATCCAGGCCCATTTTCGAGCCCAGGCCGGAAATCGGCGAGGCGAAGTCGAGGTAGTCGATCGGCGTGTTATCGATCATCACCGTATCGCGCTTGGGGTCCATGCGCGTGGTGATGGCCCAGATCACGTCGTTCCAGTCGCGGGCGTTGATATCGTCGTCAGTGACGATAACGAACTTGGTGTACATGAACTGTCGCAAAAACGACCAGACGCCGAGCATCACGCGCTTGGCATGCCCCGGATACGACTTCTTCATCGTCACCACGGCCATGCGGTACGAGCAGCCTTCCGGCGGCAGGTAGAAGTCGGTGATCTCCGGGAATTGCTTCTGCAGGATCGGCACGAACACTTCGTTCAGCGCCACGCCGAGAATCGCCGGCTCATCCGGCGGACGGCCGGTGTAAGTGCTGTGATAGATCGGTTTGATCCGGTGGGTGATGCGCTCGACGGTGAACACCGGGAAGCTGTCGACTTCGTTGTAGTAACCGGTGTGGTCGCCATACGGGCCTTCGTCGGCCATTTCGCCCGGATGAATCACGCCTTCAAGGATGATTTCGGCGGTGGCCGGCACTTGCAGGTCGTTGCCACGGCACTTGACCAGCTCGGTGCGGTTACCGCGCAAGAGACCGGCGAAAGCGTATTCGGAAAGGCTGTCCGGCACCGGGGTTACAGCGCCAAGGATAGTCGCCGGATCAGCGCCAAGGGCCACCGACACCGGGAACGGCTGCCCCGGATGCTTCTCGCACCACTCGCGGAAGTCGAGAGCACCGCCACGATGGCTGAGCCAGCGCATGATCACCTTGTTGCGACCGATCACTTGCTGACGGTAGATGCCGAGGTTCTGACGTTCCTTGTTCGGGCCTTTGGTGACCGTCAGGCCCCAGGTGATCAGCGGGCCAACGTCGCCGGGCCAGCAGGTCTGCACCGGCAGCATTGCCAGATCGACGTCGTCGCCTTCGATGACCACTTCCTGACACACCGCGTCTTTGACGACTTTCGGCGCCATGGAAATGATCTTGCGGAAGATCGGCAGTTTCGACCATGCGTCCTTCAAGCCCTTCGGCGGCTCCGGTTCCTTGAGGAAGGCCAGCAGCTTGCCGATTTCGCGCAGTTCGCTGACCGACTCGGCGCCCATGCCCATGGCCACGCGCTCGGGGGTGCCGAACAGGTTGCCGAGCACCGGGATGTCGTAACCGGTGGGTTTTTCGAACAGCAGCGCCGGGCCTTTGGCCCGCAACGTGCGGTCGCACACCTCAGTCATCTCCAGCACCGGCGAGACGGGAATCTGGATGCGTTTCAACTCTCCGCGCTGCTCAAGCTGCTGCACGAAATCCCGAAGATCCTTGAATTTCATTGACGATGGCACCCTCAAAATAGGCGTACATCCTACCTGCTCTGACGGGCAAACAGCAGCCCGTCAGTGCCCGGCATCGCTCAATTGTGGCTAGCACCCAGCAGCATCGGCGCAAACAACGGGCTGAGTCTGGCGCTGCCGGCGTCGGAAAGATGGTCGGCATCCTTGTACTGCGAATGGCCGTCGACATCGATCATGCACAAGCCGTCCTTGCACATCAACGGCGTCGGATCGATGACGTGCACCCCGGCATCCGCGGCATTCATCGAGCCGAACAGCTCGGTGAAAAACTGCTGGCGAGCCAGATGCTCGGCGAGCGGGCGGCCCAATCCTTCGGCCGAGCGGCCAATACGCGCCAGACTGGTCAAGCGGCTGATGTAACTCTTGTGCTGCAGCGGCACCTCCTTGAACAACCAGACCTGCACGCCCGCCTCACGCAATTCGCTGACCTGAGCCTTGATTGCCGCTGCCATGCGCTTTTCCGATTGCGCGACATTGCGCGAAGGGTCGAGGAGGAACTGCTTGTCGCCGTCACCGTCCTCACGGCCGTAGACATACAGACTCCAGTTCGCCGCCAGCACCACGTCCTTGATACCCAGCTCGCGGACCAGCTGCATATTGCGCTGGTTGAACTGCTTGCACTGCGCGCGCAGGGCGTCGTCGATGATCGGTGGGCATCCGGTGAGGCTGTACAGCCAGACCGGCTGACCGTCACGCTGGCTATTGCCTTCGATGGCGGGCAGCAGCGCTGCGGTGTGGCTGTCACCCCAGAACATTTTCGTCGGCGCAATTTTCTGATCGCCGCCCACGCGACACGCCTTGTCCAGGGTTTTGTCCTTGCTCATGTGCATGCATTGCATCTGCCCGGCGTTCCACTCCTGGGACTGGGCATATTCCAGCGCTTTGCCGCTCAGGCGCTCGGGCACGCCGTCCGCCGAACGGATGGCCGAACCGACCACCGCCAGGACGGCAATCGACACCAGGCCACCGACCAACACCGAGTTTCGGCTGGCGAACACGCGTTTTTCGCGAAACGGCAGCTCGACAAAGCGCAGACTCAGCCAGGCCAGTGCGACCGCCAGCGCGATCCAGCCAAGCGCTTCAAGCGGCTGGATGCCGTCGATCGAGATGGCATTGGCATACACGTAGATCGGCCAGTGCCACAGGTATAGCGAGTAGGACAACAGACCGATCCACACCATTGGCCGCAGGCTCAACACCTGGCCGGCCAGGGTCGGGCCGCGAGCGCCCGACCAGATCAATGCGCTGGTACCGAGCACCGGCAGCAACGCTGCCCAGCCCGGGAACACGGTGGTTTTGTCGAATGTGAAGATTGCCAATAGCACCGCCGCCAGTCCGGCCAGGCCGACGGTCTGCCGAAACCAAAGCCGCGGCGCATGTTTTGCTGCCGGCAACACTGCGAGCATGGCGCCGCAGAGCAATTCCCAGGCGCGGGTCGGCAGGGAGAAGAAGGCGAATTCCGGGCGACGCTCGATGTAGACGATGTTCAGCCCGAACGACACCAGCAGCACGGCGAACAGCATCCAGCGCCAATGCCGGACATAGCGCATCAGCAGCACCATCATCAGCGGGAAGAAGATGTAGTACTGCTCCTCCACGGCCAGCGACCAGGTATGCAGCAAGGGTTTGAGATCGGAGGCCGGGGCGAAGTAGCCGTCCTCGCGCATGAACAGGATGTTGGAAATGAACAGCGACTGATAGCGGATCGTTCGTCCCAGATCGGACAGATCCTTGGCGGTCAGCAGCAACCAGCCCAGCGCCAGAGTCACCACTACGACCAGCGTCAGCGCCGGCAGAATGCGTCGAGCGCGACGGCCCCAGAAGTCGAGAAAGCTGAAGCGCTGGGCGCTGATTTCGCGAAACAGGATCGAGGTGATCAGAAACCCGGAGATGACGAAGAAAACATCCACGCCGACAAAGCCGCCGCTGAACGTATTGAATCCGAAATGAAACAGCACGACGGGAAGAACCGCGAGCGCGCGTAAACCGTCGATATCACGGCGATTGCCAAACGTGTGCATGAAAAACCTTACCTGTTCTGGATACAGAATCCCTTGAAGTCGCGACGTTAGCAGCCGCGCAAACTTCAATCCAGATACAAATAATCGCGGGCAAAAAAAAGCGCCCCTCGCGGGACGCCTTTTTCAACAGCGCAGAATATTACTTGCGCTTCATCGACAAGAAGAACTCGTCGTTGGTCTTGGTCGTCTTCAGCTTGTCGACCAGGAACTCGATGGCGGCAACTTCGTCCATCGGGTGCAGCAGCTTGCGCAGAATCCACATGCGCTGCAGTTCGTCGTCGGCAGTCAGCAACTCTTCGCGGCGGGTGCCGGAACGGTTGATGTTGATGGCCGGGAACACACGCTTCTCGGCAATCTTGCGATCCAGAGGCAGTTCCATGTTGCCGGTACCCTTGAACTCTTCGTAGATCACTTCGTCCATCTTCGAGCCGGTTTCAACCAGCGCGGTGGCGATAATGGTCAGCGAGCCGCCTTCTTCGATGTTACGCGCGGCACCGAAGAAACGTTTCGGCTTCTCCAGGGCGTGGGCATCGACACCACCGGTCAGGACCTTGCCGGAGCTCGGGATCACGGTGTTGTAGGCACGGGCCAGACGGGTGATGGAGTCGAGCAGGATCACCACGTCTTTCTTGTGTTCGACCAGGCGCTTGGCCTTCTCGATCACCATTTCAGCTACCTGGACGTGACGGGTCGGCGGCTCGTCGAAAGTCGAGGCAACCACTTCGCCGCGCACGGTGCGCTGCATTTCGGTCACTTCTTCCGGACGCTCGTCGATCAACAGCACGATCAGGTGAACTTCAGGGTTGTTGCGGGCGATGTTCGCTGCGATGTTCTGCAGCATGATCGTTTTACCGGCCTTCGGCGGCGCAACGATCAGACCACGCTGGCCTTTGCCGATCGGCGCACACAGGTCGATCACGCGGCCGGTCAGGTCTTCGGTGGAACCGTTGCCGGCTTCCATCTTCATGCGCACGGTCGGGAACAGCGGGGTCAGGTTCTCGAAGAGAATCTTGTTTTTCGCGTTCTCCGGACGATCGAAGTTGATCGTGTCGACCTTGAGCAGGGCGAAATACCGCTCGCCTTCCTTCGGAGGGCGGATCTTGCCAACGATGGTGTCACCGGTGCGCAAGTTGAAGCGGCGGATCTGGCTCGGCGAGACGTAGATGTCGTCAGGGCCGGCGAGGTAGGAAGCGTCTGCGGAGCGCAGGAAGCCGAAGCCGTCCTGGAGAATCTCCAGCACGCCATCACCGGAGATTTCCTCGCCGCTTTTCGCGTGCTTTTTCAGCAGGGAGAAAATCACGTCCTGCTTGCGCGAACGGGCCATATTTTCTATGCCCATCTGTTCGGCCAATTCGAGCAGTTCGGTAATCGGCTTTTGCTTGAGTTCAGTCAGATTCATATAGGAATGACGTAATCATTTATGGAGGGGGGAAATTAAGCTTTTGGCTTAATGAGGCCGCGCCGCGGAGAAGGCGACAGGATCGCGAACTAATTCGAAAAGGAGTGCGTCGGCGACGGCTAGCAGGGGGCATTGGAGAAACCAGTGCGGGGCCGAATGTACCACCTGAGTTTCGGAGCGTCCAGCCCTGAATACGCAAAAAGCCCCGCGAAGTGCGGGGCTTTTTTTCAGCGTTTTACTGCGACGCTCAGATGTTGGCGTCGAGGAAAGCCGCCAGTTGCGACTTCGACAGTGCGCCGACCTTGGTCGCTTCAACGTTGCCGTTCTTGAACAGCATCAGCGTCGGGATACCACGCACGCCATACTTGGCCGGGGTTTCCTGGTTTTCGTCGATGTTCAGTTTGGCGACGGTCAGCTTGCCTTTGTAGGTCTCGGCAATCTCGTCCAGAACCGGTGCGATCATTTTGCAAGGGCCGCACCATTCAGCCCAGTAGTCGACCAGGACAGCGCCTTCGGCCTCGATTACGTCAGCATCGAAGCTAGCGTCGCTAACGTGTTTGATCAGATCGCTGCTCATGGAGTTCTCCAGGTTGTAAGCAAAAAAACGTGGCCCATCATAGCCGCCCTTCCCTTGTTCCGGAAGCCGCAGATGATTGAGTGTTGCTATGGCCCCTGATGAGTTTGGGTATAGCTCAAGTCACGCCGTGGCGGGAGCGATGAAGGCGATTCCGGTGCGCAGGGCGGCGTTGCGCACGTGTTCCTGCATGGCTTTCTGCGCCGCCCCCGACGCGCGGCGCGCCAGGGCACGGAGGATCTTGCGATGTTCCTGCCAGGTTTCCATGGCGCGCTCGGCGCGGATGAACGGCAGTTTCTGGCTCTCGAGGAAGATCTCGGCGCTGGCGGTGAGAATGCTCAGCATCGCCTGATTGCCGCTGGCCAGGAGGATGCGCCGGTGAAAATCGAAGTCGAGTTTCGCCGCCGCTTCGAAGTCGCCGCCGCGCAATTGCTCGCGCATCGCCGCGACATTGTCTTCCAGCGCATCCAGATCAAACGTACTCAAGGTTGTCGCGGCGAGCCCGGCGGCAAAGCCCTCCAGCGCGTAGCGCAACTGAAAGATGTCCAGCGGCGAGGCTTGCGCCGCGAATGGCCAGCCCGGCGCTTCGCCGCGCGACAATTCGACCGGCGACTGCACGAACACGCCCTTGCCCGGCTGAATGCTGACCACGCCCAGGGCACTGAGCGACGACAGCGCTTCACGCAACGATGCCCGGCTGACGCCCAGTTGCAGCGCCAGATCCCGTTGCGAAGGCAACGCGTCGCCGGCACCGAAGCCCTGTTCGGTGATCAGTTTGCGGATCGCTTGCAGCGCCACTTCGGGTACGGCGCGGGAGATCGAATTCATGATGTGCGGACGCGTCAGGGCCAAGGTGCGGCTAGTTGTAAAGCTATTCGTCGAGTCCGGCAAGTCGTGCCCCAGCGGGGTTCGGCGCGCACTGCCGATGCGCCATCGCAGTGCGAAAACCGAGTTGACTGTTCAGACCAGTAAGACCGAACCAAGCCGCTGATGCCGCGGCCTGCCGGGGCGAAATCCGTCTGTTGGCACGGCCCATGCTCTGTCCGATCGCAGCAACCACTTCCCGCCGATCCGGAGATTGTCCATGACCCAGCGTTACAGCGCCCTCCTCGCTTCCCTGTTTGCCGGCCTGCTGCTGTGCCAGGCCCCCGCTCACGCCGACGGTCTGGACGACGTGGTCAAACGCGGCACGCTGAAAGTCGCCGTGCCCCAGGACTTTCCGCCATTCGGCTCGGTCGGCCCGGACATGAAGCCGCGCGGCCTGGACATCGACACGGCGAAACTGCTCGCCGACCAACTCAAGGTCAAACTCGAACTGACCCCGGTCAACAGCACCAACCGCATCCCGTTCCTCACCACCGGCAAGGTCGATCTGGTGATTTCCAGCCTCGGCAAAAACCCCGAGCGCGAGAAGGTCATCGACTTCTCCCGCGCCTACGCGCCGTTCTACCTCGCTGTGTTCGGCCCGCCAGACGCTGCGATCACCAGTCTCGACGACCTCAAGGGCAAGACCATCAGCGTCACCCGGGGCGCCATCGAAGACATCGAGCTGAGCAAAGTCGCCCCCGAAGGCGTGACTATCAAACGTTTCGAAGACAACAACTCGACCATCGCCGCTTACCTGGCCGGCCAGGTCGATCTGATCGCCAGCGGCAACGTGGTGATGGTTGCCATCAGCGAGAAGAACCCCAAGCGCGTGCCGGCGCTGAAAGTGAAGCTCAAGGATTCGCCGGTCTATGTCGGCGTGAACAAGAACGAAGCGGCGCTGCTGGCCCGGGTCAACGACATCCTCAACAGCGCCAAAGCTGACGGCGCGCTGGAAAAGAACTCGCAGACCTGGCTGAAAGAGCCGCTGCCGGCCGATCTCTGATCGACTGCGCGGGAGACCATCATGGCTTATCAATTCGATTTCCTGCCGGTGGTGGAAAACACCGACCTGCTGCTGCGCGGCGCGCTGTTCACCCTTGAGCTGACGGCCATCGGCGCACTGCTCGGGGTTGGCGTCGGCATTGTCGGCGCGCTGGTGCGGGCGTGGCACATCCGCCCGTTCTCGGCGATCTTCGGCGTCTACGTCGAGTTGATCCGCAACACGCCGTTTCTGGTGCAACTGTTCTTCATCTTCTTCGGCCTGCCGTCGCTCGGCGTGCAGATTTCCGAGTGGCAGGCGGCGGTGCTGGCGATGGTGATCAACCTTGGCGCCTATTCGACCGAGATCATTCGCGCCGGCATCCAGGCGATTGCGCGCGGGCAACTGGAAGCGGCTGCGGCACTGGCGATGACTCGCTTCGAAGCGTTCCGCCACGTCGTCCTGCTGCCGGCGCTGGGCAAGGTCTGGCCGGCGCTGAGCAGCCAGATCATCATCGTCATGCTCGGTTCGGCGGTGTGCTCGCAGATCGCCACGGAGGAATTGAGCTTCGCCGCCAACTTCATTCAGTCGCGCAACTTCCGCGCCTTTGAAACCTATGCGCTGACCACCCTGATCTATCTGTGCATGGCGCTGCTGATCCGCCAGTTGCTCAACTGGTTCGGCCGTCGCTTCATTGCCAGGAGCAGCCAATGAGCGATTTCACTTTCTGGGACATCCTGCGCAATCTGCTCACCGGCCTGCAATGGACACTGGCGCTGTCGCTGGTGGCGTTCATTGGCGGCGGCCTGGTCGGCCTGCTGATTCTGGTCATGCGCATCTCGAAAAACACCCTGCCAAGCAGCATCGCCCGCACCTGGATCGAGCTGTTCCAGGGCACGCCGCTGTTGATGCAATTGTTTCTGGTGTTCTTTGGCGTGGCGTTGGCCGGGATTGAAATTTCGCCGTGGATGGCCGCGGCGATCGCTTTGACCTTGTTCACCAGCGCCTATCTGGCGGAGATCTGGCGCGGTTGCGTCGAGGCGATTCCCCACGGTCAGTGGGAAGCCTCATCGAGCTTGGCGCTCAATCCGCTCGAGCAGTTGCGCTACGTGATTCTGCCGCAAGCGCTACGCATCGCCGTGGCGCCGACCGTGGGGTTCTCGGTGCAAGTGGTCAAAGGCACAGCGGTGACCTCGATCATCGGTTTCACCGAACTGACCAAGACCGGCGGCATGCTCGCCAACGCCACATTCGAACCGTTCATGGTCTACGGCCTCGTCGCCCTCGGCTACTTCCTGCTCTGCTACCCCTTGTCCCTCAGCGCGCGCTACCTGGAAAGGAGACTGCATGCCTCTGCTTAGAATTTCCGCCCTGCATAAATACTATGGCGATCATCACGTGCTCAAAGGCATCGACCTCAGTGTCGAGGAAGGCCAAGTGGTGGCGATCATCGGCCGCAGCGGCTCGGGCAAGTCGACCCTGTTGCGCACCCTCAATGGCCTGGAGTCGATCAACGATGGCGTGATCGAAGTCGACGGCGAGTACCTCGATGCCGCCCGTGCCGATCTGCGCAGCCTGCGGCAAAAGGTCGGCATGGTCTTTCAACAGTTCAACCTGTTCCCGCACCTGACCGTCGGCGAAAACGTCATGCTCGCGCCGCAAGTGGTGCAGAAAATGCCCAAGGCCAGGGCAGCCGAACTGGCGCGGGAAATGCTCGAACGAGTCGGGCTCGGGGAGAAATTCGATGCCTTCCCGGACCGCCTGTCCGGCGGCCAGCAGCAGCGGGTGGCGATTGCCCGGGCCTTGGCGATGTCGCCGAAGGTGTTGCTGTGCGACGAAATCACCTCGGCACTCGACCCGGAACTGGTCAATGAAGTGCTCAGCGTGGTGCGGCAACTGGCCAAGGAAGGCATGACGCTGATCATGGTCACCCACGAGATGCGCTTCGCCCGGGAAGTCGGCGACAAACTGGTGTTCATGCACCATGGCAAAGTGCATGAGGTGGGCGATCCAAAGGTGCTGTTTGCCAATCCGCAGACGGCGGAGCTGGCGAACTTTATTGGCACCGTGGAAGCGACAGCCTGAAGATTTTCTGAGGCAGTGATGCCCTCTTCGCGAGCAGGCTCGCTCCCACATGGGAATGCGCTCACCTGTGGGAGCGAGCCTGCTCGCGAATGGCCGCGCCGCGATCTCCAGACTTTCTGTGCTGAATCAAGGCTTTGCGCCATGCGCGTTGGCGTCAGCGTTTGATCGTGGCACGATGTCGGGGTTATCGACCGAGACCCCCTGACCATGCCGCAATCCCAAGCCAAGAATCTGTCCCTGATCGCCGCAATCGACCTGGGCTCCAACAGCTTTCACATGGTCGTGGCCAAGGCCCGGAACGGCGAAATCCGCATCCTCGAACGCCTTGGCGAGAAGGTCCAACTGGCCGCCGGCATCGACGATGCGCGCCAGCTCAATGAAGAATCGATGCAGCGCGGCCTCGATTGCCTCAAGCGCTTTGCCCAACTGATCAACGGTATGCCCCTGGGCGCCGTGCGCATCGTCGGCACCAACGCCCTGCGCGAAGCGCGCAACCGTGGCGAGTTCATCCGCCGCGCCGAGGAAATCCTCGGCCATACCGTCGAAGTCATCTCCGGCCGTGAAGAAGCGCGCCTGATCTATCTGGGCGTCTCGCACACGCTCGCCGATACGCCGGGCAAACGTTTGGTCGCCGACATTGGCGGCGGCAGTACCGAATTCATCATTGGCCAGCGCTTCGAACCATTGCTGCGCGAAAGCCTGCAGATGGGCTGCGTGAGTTTCACCCAGCGCTACTTCAAGGACGGCAAGATCACCCCGGCCCGCTACGCCCAGGCGTATACGGCGGCGCGGCTGGAAATCATGAGCATCGAACACGCTCTGCATCGCCTGACCTGGGATGAGGCCATCGGCTCCTCCGGTACGATTCGCGCCATCGGTCTGGCACTGAAGGCCGGCGGCCATGGCAGCGGTGAGGTCAACGCCGAAGGCCTGGCGTGGCTCAAGCGCAAGCTGTTCAAACTGGGCGACGCCGACAAGATCGATTTCGAAGGCATCAAGCCTGATCGCCGGGCGATCTTCCCGGCGGGTCTGGCGATTCTCGAAGCGATTTTCGATGCCCTCGAACTGCAACGCATGGATCACTGCGACGGCGCGCTGCGCGAAGGCGTGCTCTACGACCTGCTCGGTCGCCACCATCACGAAGATGTGCGCGAACGCACCCTGACCTCGCTCATGGAGCGCTATCACGTCGATCTGGAACAGGCGGCGCGGGTCGAGCGCAAAGCCCTGCATGCGTTCGATCAGGTCGCTGTGGACTGGGAGCTGGACGACGGCATCTGGCGCGAACTGCTCGGCTGGGCGGCGAAAGTGCACGAAGTCGGGCTCGACATCGCTCACTATCACTACCACAAGCACGGTGCCTACCTGATCGAGCACTCTGACCTGGCCGGCTTCTCCCGCGAGGATCAGCAGATGCTCGCGCTGCTGGTACGCGGCCACCGCCGCAACATTCCCAAGGACAAATTCGCCGAGTTCGGCGATGACGGCATCAAGCTGATTCGCCTGTGCGTGCTGCTGCGTTTTGCGATTCTGTTCCATCACATTCGCGGAACCCAGGCGATGCCGCAGGTGGTCCTGCATGCCGAGGGTGACAGCCTGGATGTGGAGTTTCCCGAGAACTGGCTGGAGGAGAACCAGCTGACCCAGGCGGATTTCGCGCTGGAGGCGGACTGGTTGACGCGGGTGGGCATCGTTCTCACGGTGCACTGATCTGCGTTGCAGGAACTGCCGCAGGCTGCGGTCTTTTGATCTTGTCGTTAAAGATCAAGATCAAAAGATCGCAGCCTCGTTGCACTCGACAGCTCCTACAGGGCATTCCAGGCACAAAAAAGGCGATCCGTCGGGATCGCCTTTTTTATTGGGTCCGGTTTGAGGAACTGCGTGAGCCTTGCCCCTCACCCCAGCCCTCTCCCGAGGGAGAGGGAGCCGATTTGTGGGCTTTTTAAATCCTGAGTTCGACTCGGTCAGTCCCCTCTCCCTCCGGGAGAGGGTTAGGGTGAGGGGCTTTTGACTTCCAGCACTTAACTGCTAACGGGCAATATCGGGCTGCCCAACCGCTCCAGCAACGTGGCCTGCGCACTGCGCGGGTTCTGGTTGCCGGTGGGCGTGTTGCGAATGTAGCGGCCGTCCGACTGCAGGCTCCAGCTGTGGGTGTTGTCGGTCAGGTACAGCTCCAGCTCTTTCTTGACCCGGGTCAGCAGCTTCTTGCCTTCCACCGGGAAGCAGGTCTCGACACGCTTGTCGAGGTTGCGCTCCATCCAGTCGGCGCTGGAGAGGAACATCTGCTCGTCGCCGCCGTTGAGGAAGTAGAACACCCGCGTGTGCTCGAGGAAGCGGCCAATGATCGAGCGCACATGAATATTGTGCGAGACCCCGGCAATGCCCGGACGCAGGCAGCACATGCCGCGCACCACCAGATCGATGCGCACGCCGGACTGGCTGGCCTTGTACAGCGCACGGATGATCTTCGGATCGGTCAGCGAGTTGAACTTGGCGATGATGTGCGCCGGTTTGCCTTCGAGGGCGAACTGGGTTTCGCGGGCAATCATGTCGAGCATGCCCTTCTTCAGGGTGAACGGCGCGTGCAGCAGCTTTTTCATGCGCAGGGTCTTGCCCATGCCGATCAACTGGCTGAACAGCTTGCCGACGTCTTCGCACAAGGCGTCGTCGGAGGTCAGCAGGCTGTAGTCGGTATAGAGCTTGGCGTTACCGGCGTGATAGTTACCGGTGCCGAGGTGCGCGTAGCGGACGATCTCGCCAGCCTCGCGGCGCAGGATCAGCATCATCTTGGCGTGAGTCTTGAAGCCGACCACACCGTAGATCACCACTGCACCGGCCGCTTGCAGACGGCTGGCCAGTTGCAGGTTGGACTCTTCGTCGAAGCGCGCGCGCAGCTCGATCACCGCAGTGACTTCCTTGCCGTTACGCGCGGCGTCGACCAGCGCATCGACGATCTCGGAGTTGGCCCCGGAGCGGTACAGCGTTTGCCGTACGGCGAGCACGTGCGGGTCTTTCGCCGCCTGACGCAACAGGTCGACCACCGGGGTGAACGACTCGAACGGATGCAGCAGGAGGATGTCCTGCTTGCTGACCACGCTGAAAATGTTTTCGCTGTTCTGCAGCAGTTTCGGGATCTGCGGGGTGAACGGCGTGTATTGCAGCTCCGGATGGCTGTCCAGACCGGTGATGCTGAACAGCCGCGTCAGGTTGACCGGGCCGTTGACCTGATACAGCTCGGTCTCGCTCAGGTTGAACTGCTTGAGCAGGTAGTCCGAGAGGTGTTTCGGGCAGGTGTCGGCGACTTCCAGACGCACCGCGTCACCGTAGCGCCGCGAGAACAGCTCGCCACGCAGGGCGCGGGCCAGGTCTTCGACATCTTCGGAGTCGAGGGCCAGGTCGGCGTTTCGGGTCAGGCGGAACTGGTAGCAGCCCTTGACCTTCATGCCCTGGAACAGGTCATCGGCGTGAGCGTGGATCATCGACGACAGGAACACATAGTTGTCGCCGGCGCCGCCGACTTCTTCCGGCACCTTGATGATCCGTGGCAGCAGACGCGGCGCCGGAATGATCGCCAGACCGGAGTCGCGCCCGAAGGCGTCGATGCCTTCGAGCTCGACGATGAAGTTCAGGCTCTTGTTCACCAGCAGCGGGAACGGGTGCGTCGGGTCGAGGCCGATCGGGGTGATGATCGGGGCGATTTCGTCGCGGAAATAACGACGTACCCAGGTCTTGAGCTTGGTGGTCCAGTTGCGCCGACGGATGAAGCGCACCTGATGCTTTTCCAGCTCGGGCAGGAGGATGTCGTTGAGGATCGCGTACTGACGGTCGACGTGACCGTGGACCAGCTCGCTGATCCGCGCCAGCGCCTGATGCGGCTGCAAGCCGTCAGCGCCGGCCTGTTCACGGGCGAAGGTGATCTGCTTTTTCAGCCCGGCAACGCGGATTTCGAAGAATTCGTCGAGGTTGCTGGAGAAGATCAGCAGGAATTTCAGCCGCTCCAGCAACGGGTAGGACTCGTCCAGCGCCTGTTCCAGCACGCGGATATTGAACTGCAATTGCGAAAGCTCGCGGTGGATGTACAGGCTGCTGTCATCCAGGCCGGGAATGGCGATCGCCGGCACCGCCGCGGCAGTTTCGGCAACCGGCGCGGGTGGCGCAGGTTCCATTTCCGGCGGGGTTTCGGTGATCTGCTCGACCACCGGCTGAGCTTCTTTTACGGCAACTTCAGTGAGTCCTTCGGTATTCATGGAATGTTCCTGGGAGGGCTATTTCTGCTCTCGTAACAATTGAGCGGCACGAACGGCAAAGTAAGTCAGGATGCCATCTGCACCGGCACGTTTAAAGGCGGTCAGTGACTCGAGGATCACCGCTTCGCTCAACCAGCCATTCTGGATAGCGGCCATGTGCATGGCGTATTCGCCACTGACCTGATAGACGAAGGTCGGCACCTTGAAGGCATCTTTGACCCGAAAAAGAATGTCCAGGTAGGGCATGCCCGGTTTGACCATGACCATGTCCGCGCCTTCGGACAAGTCCGCACCGACTTCGTGCAGCGCTTCGTCGCTGTTGGCCGGATCCATCTGGTAAGAGGCCTTGTTGGCCTTGCCGAGATTCGACGCCGACCCCACCGCATCGCGGAACGGGCCGTAGTAGGCGCTGGCGTATTTGGCCGAGTAGGCCATGATGCGCACGTTGACGTGACCGGCTATTTCCAGCGCTTCACGAATGGCCTGGATGCGGCCGTCCATCATGTCCGATGGCGCGACGACCTGAGCGCCGGCCTCAGCGTGGGACAGCGCCTGACGTACCAGCGCATCGACGGTGATGTCGTTCTGCACGTAGCCGTCTTCGTCGAGAATGCCGTCCTGACCATGGGTGGTGAACGGGTCCAGCGCCACGTCGGTGATCACCCCCAGTTCAGGGAAGCGCTCGCGCAGAGCGCGAGTGGCACGCTGGGCGATACCTTCGCGATTCCACGCTTCGGCGGCATCCAGGGATTTCAGTTCGGGCGGAGTGACCGGGAACAGCGCCAGCGCTGGAATCCCCAGCTCGACCCACTTCGCCGCTTCTTCCAGCAGCAGATCAATCGTCAGCCGCTCGACGCCCGGCATCGAGGCTACGGCTTCGCGGCGATTCTCACCGTCGAGCACAAATACCGGCAGGATCAGGTCATCGACCGTCAGCACGTTTTCACGCACCAGCCGCCGGGAAAAATCATCACGACGATTGCGACGCAGGCGGGTGGCGGGAAACAGACGATTGGCGGGGGTAAAGCTCACGGCAGACTCCTGAGCCCGGGCAAACGGGCGAGCGTGACAGTTATAGACGGCCATTATGACCAACAGATGACAGTTGTGTGAGACCTGTGACGGGTAGCCGCTTTCCATTCTCGGTGTAGGAATTGTTCACGTCGAGACACATTTGGACACTTTCATGAATGTGCCCGAAGGGTTAGGCTGCGCGTTCATTTCGCCAGCACCCAGACAATGCTCCAACAATTTCTGCACGACTTTGGCTACTTTGCCTTGTTTCTCGGCACGTTCTTCGAAGGCGAAACCATCCTGGTGCTCGCAGGCTTCCTCGCGTTCCGTGGATACATGGACATCAACCTGGTGGTGGTCGTGGCGTTCTTTGGCAGTTACGCCGGCGATCAGCTGTGGTACTTCCTGGGGCGCAAGCACGGGCGCAAGTTGCTCGCGCGCAAACCGCGCTGGCAGATGATGGGCGACCGCGCGCTGGAGCACATCCGCAGGCATCCGGACATCTGGGTCCTGAGCTTCCGTTTCGTCTACGGCCTGCGCACGGTGATGCCGGTGGCGATCGGTCTGTCCGGCTATCCGCCGGGACGCTACTTGCTGCTCAATGGTATCGGCGCGGCGATCTGGGCCAGTGCACTGGCTGCTGCGGCTTACCACTTCGGCGCAGTACTGGAAGGCATGCTCGGCAGCATCAAGAAGTATGAGCTGTGGGTGCTCGGTGCGTTGCTGATCCTCGGCCTGGGTCTGTGGCTGCGGCGCCGCTTCAAGAATGCGCAGTTGGCGAAGAAGATCTATGAGGATGAGCAGATCGCCAAAGCCGCCGCGGCCGAGCAGTTGCGTCAGGCCGAAGCGACCCATCCCGCCGAGCCTAAAACGCCAGCCGAATAAGCCTTGCGCTGGTGGCTGCCGCGCGCAGCCAAGGCAAATAATGAACACCCCGCCGCCGTTGCGATCCATTGAGAGAGCGCTCTGCCCCCGCGTGCGTCGCCCATGCCCCTATGGCAACGCGTGACGATTTAAGGGACATTGAGCGCCATGAATCTGGAGAGAAGCCCATGAGCAAAAAAGTTGCAGTGATCCTGTCCGGCAGCGGCGTGTACGACGGCGCCGAAATCCAGGAAAGTGTCATCACCCTGTTGCGCCTCGACCAGCGCGGCGCTCAGGTACAGTGCTTTGCGCCGAACATTGCGCAATTGCATGTGATCAACCACCTGACCGGCGAAGAAATGCCGGAATCGCGCAACGTGCTGGTGGAGTCGGCGCGGATTGCCCGCGGCAACGTCAAGGATATCCGCGACGCCGATGTCGAGGACTTCGATGCGCTGATTGTCCCCGGCGGTTTCGGTGCGGCGAAAAACCTGTCGAACTTCGCCATCGAAGGCGCCGGTTGCACCGTGCAACCTGACGTGCTCGCCCTGGCCGAGGCGTTTGCCGAAGCGGGCAAACCGGTCGGGCTGATCTGCATCTCCCCGGCGCTGGCAGCAAAAATCTACGGCCCTGGGGTGACCTGCACCATCGGCAACGACGCCGACACCGCTGCGGCAATGAACAAAATGGGCGCCACCCACGAAGAGTGCGCCGTCACCGACATCGTCGAAGACAAGGCGCGCAAACTGGTGACCACCCCGGCGTACATGCTGGCGCAGACCATCAGCGAAGCGGCTTCGGGCATCAACAAACTGGTCGACCGTGTGCTCGAACTGACCCACGAAAACGACGCCTGACACGGTCTACTGTAGGAGTGAGCCTGCTCGCGATGGCGGTGTGAAGGCAACATATCTGTTGGATGATCGACCGCTATCGCGAGCAGGCTCACT